>NZ_JBUOIV010000102.1:0-8909 GCF_055467485.1 Desulfosarcina sp.
AACTGAGAAGAGCCGTACACGGTAATCCGCTCGAGACCTGGGAGGAGGGAACGGGCGTGGCGGCAGATTTCTGCCAGGGCCGCAGTGGGCATGGCGATGGTGTTGCCCGCCGGGAAGAAGATGGTCAAGATGCGGTCCCCGAAGCGCCGGCGGGCTTCTTCCAGATCCTCTTTAATGTCCGCGGTCGGCCGCACCTTGAACTTCATCTCTTTGTACACCATGCAGAAAGTGCAGCGGTTGTGGGGACACCCCGCCGTGGCCTGGATGAGGAGGCTGTCGGCTTCACTGGGAGGGCGGTAAATGGGTCCTTCGTAACGCATGAGTATGTGCCAGCTTGTCGAAATAAGCTTTCGTGTCCCCCTTGGCAACGGCCTTTTGGCGATTATCTTATCAGCAAGAATCGATCATGCCAAAGGATGTTCTGAATGATCAAGCTCAAGCGAGCCTATGAGAAGCCCGCAGAGGCCGACGGAGAGCGCTACCTGGTGGATCGCCTGTGGCCCCGGGGGATCAAGAAGGAAGAGGCCCGGCTCGAAATCGAAATAAAAGCGGCTCATAAAAGAAACCGAGGGACCTATGGTCCTGAACGGTTGCAGGCTGACCTTGCAGATCATGGCGTTCAGGTCGGTATTCATCGAATCAAACGAATCCGCAGGAAGCTTGGCCTTGGCTGCAAACAAAAGAAAAAGTTCAAGGCAACCACGAATTCAAACCATAGTCTGCCGGTCGCTGAGAACCTTTTGGAACAGAAGTTTACAGCCGACGCACCCAATCGGGTGTGGTTGACGGATATAACCTATGTACGCACCGCTGAGGGCTGGCTGTACCTTGCCGGACATAAAGATCTTTTCACAGGCCAAGTTGTCGGCTACGCAATGAGTAAAAGAATGACAAAGAACCTTGTTAGCCAATCCCTGTTTAGGGCGGTTGCATCTCAAAGACCGCCTGTTGGCCTAATCCACCATTCAGACCGTGGCAGTCAGTATTGTGCCGCAGAATACCAAGGCTTACTGAAACAGTCCAAGATGAGAGCCTCAATGAGTCCTAAGGGCAATTGTTATGACAACGCCCCCATTGAGAGTTTCTGGGGGGTATTGAAAAACGAGTTGATCCACCATCGCCGCTACTCTTTAAGGCAAGAGGCCATACAAGAGATTACCGAGTGCATTGAAATTTTCTACAATCGTCAACGGCGGCAGGAAAGGCTCGGTTACCTTTCACCACCAGATAAAACGCAATGGCGAATAAATGAATACATATCAGCGCCGTCAAAACGATTTCATTAATATGATGAATCCGCGTCAGCCAATTACTCGTTTCACCTGAGACACAATGATACAACTGCCCCTCGGTCAATTTGTCATCGTTGGCAAAAGGCTGGAGAAAGCATGCAAAAAGAGGACGGCGAGCATGGCGAGGATAGACCAACCACCAAGCGGGTTGTGGCCCAAATACGGCTTGGCATTTGGGATGAGGAATGATCGTGCATAATGCACGACTTGCTCGGGGCCTCTGACGAATGATACAAAATGCGCCTGCTGGCCGCCGACGAATCCCCATACCACTCGAAACAGAAGCAGCACAAGAATGCACACACTCGATCGTTCATGGTAGTACATGGCGATACCACCCAACTTGCCTGTGACGAACGAAACGGCAACCAAGAGTACAAGAATCCAGTGAAAGACGGGTTGGCATGTCCCAGAAAGAGATATGATAAAGATAGCCTTTGGAAGCAGGGTCAGCCAACCGTTAGCCATTTTTTAAATTCAGCATTTCGTATTCCTCCAGATTAGCCCTCTTTAGATTATATACCTGATCATAGAAGTTGATCAATTGCCTTGTGATATTTTTCTCATACTCAATTGCCTATCGTTCTTTTTGTAAAACTGAAAGAGCCAATCTATAAAAAATGGATGGATGTCCAACTCACAACATGTTGCTTTGCCGCTGATCAATGAGAAAAGTGTTTGTACCATCGGATAATCACCTTTTTCGTGACAGTCGAATTACCGCCATTGATTAGGGAAGGCATCGCTGCAAGTCATCGTTATCCGGCCTTTCCATGCACTGTTGATTCAATTCGTTGATTTCCGAAGCTGCCTATTATATGATGCGCTGGTATTGGTACCCCTACATCTTTCGGGGGGTTAAAGCGAATAAAGGTTGGTTTTAATAGATAGGCTCAGAAGCCAGGACGGTTTATCGGGATGCCAGTCTCCAAAGACGACAGCGCTATCCTTTCAAGCATTGCTCAGGGCGAATCCTCTGGCTTGAATGACCTTTACGATCGCTATAAGATATTGGTCTTCAGCGTTACGCTTCATATACTAGGTAACAGAGAAGATGCCGAGGAGGTAACGCTCGACGTGTTCAGCACGGTCTGGGAGAAGGCTGCCCACTACGATGTCCGGAAGGCGACTGTGAAAACCTGGCTGACCGCCATTGCCAGGAATCGGGCGATTGATCTGCTTCGACGGAGAAATTCCCGCTTTTCGACTCAGCACCCGGCGTGGGCGGATGCCTGCCTGGAATGCATGCCCACATCTGACGATCCGGAAACGCGCATGGAAAAGGCCGAAACCCGCAAACAAGTGACCGATGCCTTGGCGCAATTGCCGGAAAACCAGCGTGAGGTCCTGTCCCTGGCCTACTTTAGGGGGTTGTCGCACAGCCAGATTGCCGAAATACTGGCCGAACCGTTGGGCACGGTGAAGACGAGAATCCGTTCGGCCATGCTGACCTTGCGAAAAATTATGCTAAACGGTGAAAAAAAGGAGCCGGCTTAAATCTAAACCCGGATCCTTTGCGTATAGGTAGATAAAGACAGGAATAATTGTCGGAAACAGAGCGTATGGCTATGACCACTGATCAAAACGACAGGCATCGATACAACCGAGAGACGATGGACCACAGTTGGTTTGAAGAGGCCATGCCTGGATTCGCACTGGGTTGTCTTGAAGAGCATGAGGCGAATCGCTTGGCCGGCCACCTTGTCGAGTGTGAATCATGCAGCAAGGAGCTTCGCAGCCATGAACAGACGGTGGGGATGTTGGCTTTTGGGGTGCCCCAGGTGGAACCGCCGGATGAACTGAAAGATCGCTTGTTGCAACGTATCGAAAAGCGCGCCCCTGTTCGTCCGGCACTCGTACCGAAAAGGCCCCGTCCGTTTGCCTCGCTCTTCCAGTGGTACTCACCCGCCCTGGCGATGGCCAGCTTCGTTATCATCATCTCGCTCTCTGTCGTAAATGTCCTGCAGTTCAGTCAGGTCCGAAGGATTGATACCCAATTGTCTGCACCTCTCAAAATAATTAAAATGCGGGGCTCGGATCTCGCTCCGCATGCCGACGGCACCTTTGTGGTGGGACCGGATCGGTTGCATGGCGTGCTGGTGGCAAGCGACCTGCCGGCCATTGCGCCGACGCAGCAGTTCCAGCTCTGGCTTGTCAAGAACGGTCGAAAAGACAGTGGCGGCGCCTTCTCCACCACGCCTTTAGGGTACGGGGTAATACAGGTGCTGTCGCCCCATCCCCTGCCGGAATACCAAACCGCCATCGTTACCATCGAACCCCATGGCGGCAGCCCTTCACCCACCACTCCGGAATTGATGACAGGCGCCTTCTGATCGGGTTGTCCAGAAAACAACCATCGCCTGATCCTTCCACCGCGGCCACAAGCGTTCTGAAAAAACCCAAAAAAAATTAAATCCGATTCCAGCTTGCCTGCGTAAATAAGGACAAGACGGGTGAGGCGCTTGTCTGCCACCACCTGCCCTCAAGGAAGGATGCCCCATGCTGAGACTTTTTGCATATCCGGTTTGACCTCGGGAGCCTTGAGCATTCTTTATGACCGTTTCCGGTAAGAATCGGATATTTTTCGGAGAGGTGAATAAGATGGCCAACAATGTGATCGACCTTAAAACCAAGCAGTATCCAGGCGAAATGATTGAGACCGCCAAGTGGGCCTATACGACTCGGCGCGTCTCGGAACGCGGCCAGTGGTCCCTGTCCGGCCCCAACGTGACGCCGCACGCCGGCGACCTGGTTCTGGCCAAGGTGGTCCGCCTTGGCCAACATAAGCGGTTGGAGTTGACCAATGGCCGCCGATCGCACCTTTTCCCCGGGGACAAGGTGGTGGTGGTCTACGGCAACAGGTATGCCCCGGACCAGTTCGAAGCCATTGTGCCTGACGGTTTGGAAGCCTGCCATCTGGCCGCCGCCGGCGGTATTGCGTCAAAAATGATTTTCAAACACGACAATATCAAAAATCCTACACAATTGCAGCCAGTGGGGTTGCTGATCGACAGCAGCGGCACAGTCGCAAACCTGCGCGATTTTGCCTTGCCCCAGCGGCACACCGTTAAAAACCGCCCGACCGTCATCGCCGTGGTGGGCAGTTCCATGAACTCCGGCAAAAGCACGGCGGCGGCGAGCCTGATCCGTGGGCTTTCGAGAGCCGGGCTGGCGGTGAATGCCGGCAAGGTCACCGGAACAGGTGCCGGCGGAGACACCTGGCTGTTTAGGGATGCCGGCGCGCGTCACGTCATGGATTTTCTCGACAGCGGTTTACCGTCCACTTATCTGTTGGCTCACAAGGAGGTCAAACAGAACTTCATTAACTTGCTGAGCCACCTTTCCGAATCGACCCCCGATGTGATCGTGATAGAAATCGCGGATGGTCTGCATCAAACCGAAACCGCCCAATTGGTGGCCTCGAAAACATTCAGGCACCATGTGGACAGCGTTATCTTTGCCGCATACGACTCTCTGGGCGGCGTATACGGGGTGAAGCGCCTGCAGCGCTGGAATGTAAACGTGGTTGCGGTCAGCGGTATGCTTACCCGCTCCCCCCTGAGTGTCCGCGAGTTTCAGGACGCTTATGATCTGCCGGTATTCGGCAGAGAGGGACTGGAGAGCCCCGGCATCGAGATGCATCTGCGGCAATGGACGGACTGCCTCAATAACGCCAGCGTTTACGAAGAGGGGCGACGATGAAGCTGCCGGCCATCCTGGGAGGCGCGCGGCGCGGCCTGTTCGTCCGGCTTGTCCTGAATGCCCTGGCACAGGCAAGCTTCTTGCTGGTTACGGCTATTTTGATCCGCTTAGCCTTCGATCACCTCCTCGGAGGGAACGCTGTGAATTTGACCCATATCTGGGGCGTCGGGTCGGGGCTAGCTGCCAGCGCGGCGGCATCGGGCTGGTTAAGACGATCCGAACGGGTCATCGCAGAGAAGTTGGGGCAGAGCTATGTGCATAGCCTGCGGCGCAAGCTCTTTCAAAACATCGTCCGGATGGACCCTCGGCAGTTGGAAAAGCGCCGCAGGGGAAGCGTGATGCTTCGATTTATCGGCGATCTCAATGCCGTGCGGCGTTGGGTGAGCCTGGGCGTTGTGCGAATCATCGTCTCCGGTGCAATTGTGGCCGCCACGCTGTGGGTGTTGTCGCAGATCGACAGTGCCCTGAGCCTGCTCACGGCGTGTATTATCGCCGTTGCCGGGGCGGCTGACATTCGGATCGGTTACCTTCTGCGCCAGGCAGCCATGGATGTGCGCAAACGGAGAGCGCATCTGAGTGCCGTCATTAACGAGAAGATTTCGCAGATGGCCGTGGTGCAGGCCTTCGGGCAAGGTCAGCGGGAAATCAATCATATCCGCCGCAAAAGCCACCGCCTGCGCCTGTCGCAGGTCCATCGAGCAGGGCGCATCGGTCTCTTGCGCGGCATCAACCATGGCGTCACAGCGATCATGACGGCCACTGTTCTCATCGCTGGCGTCATCCGGGTCAACAGTGGCAGCAGCACCCCAGGCACCATTGCCGCCGCAATTGCCGTAATGGGATTTTTGGTGCCGGCGCTGCGGGATCTGGGGAGAATCTACGAGTATTACCAGGATGCCACCGTCGCCAGGCAGAAAATTAGAAGTTTCTTCGCCATCCGTTCTTCCATCGGGCAGGGAGACGATCTGCCAGATCTGGCACCCGGTCCGGGGAAGATCGTACTCGAGGGGATCGTTGTCCCTGGCGTCCTTGATAGCATCAGCGGTTTGGTTGAAGCAGGCCGGAAAGTTGCAATTGTCGGGCCCAACGGCATGGGAAAGTCAACCCTACTCGCACTGATTGGCAGTATGATCAAACCGCAGCATGGCCGGGTGCTGATCGACGGCCAGGACACCGCCGAGTGCCGCCTGACTTCTGTCCGGAATGCCATCGGCATGGTCGGACCGGATCTGCCATTGATGGCCGGCAGCCTGGAGATGAATATCCGCTATGGCTGCCCGGATTGTCCGCCGGAAGAGATCGAGCGGGTAATCGACGCCTGCGGGTTGGATACGTTGATTCAGGCATTGCCGGACGGCCTCAGGACCCGCATACATGAGCGGGGCGGCAACCTGTCCTCCGGCCAGCGCCAACGGATCGCTCTGGCGCGAGCGCTATTGGGCTCTCCACGGATTCTCTTGCTGGATGAAGTGGACGCTCACCTGGATGCCGAGGCCTGCAAGCTTTTCATCGATACCATCCGTGCCTATCCAGGAACGGTGCTGTGGGTCACCCACCTGGCTGATGCATTTTCCGGAATGGATGCGGTCTGGAAGATAGAGAACGGGGCCATCTCCATAAGATGCCCTGATGCGCCGCGGCTCAAGGCGGTTGGATGAGAAGATCTGACCCGCGCGTGCTTTGCAGGTCTCTTCTCATAGGAAAGGAATTTTTATGCTGATGCACTCACCGAAAAGCCGGACCTTGAACGGCCATTTAAATAACGCGGCAATCGATCCTCAAGGCACCCTGAGCGGGCGCGTGATAAAGCGGCATGTCGACAATGATCCGGGGCTTGCGTATTGCCTGTTCGTGGCCGAACAGCCGAAATCCGAAGCGCCGGTGTTCGTCGCGGTGCATGGCATTCGTCGCGGTATGCGTTCCCAGGCTCGCCGGTTTGCACCGTTTGTGGATGCCGTCGGCGGTATCATGGTGGCGCCTTTGTTCTCCAGGCGCCGATTTCCGGACTACCAGCGGCTGGGCAGATTGAAGCGCGGTGACCGCGCCGATGTGGCACTAAAGCGAGTCATCACCGATGCCGCCAAATTTCTCCGCTTGCCATTTAAGCACCTGGTCATGTTCGGCTATTCCGGGGGTGGCCAGTTCGTGCATCGTTATGCCATGGCCAATCCGCGCCAGGTCAAGCGCATCGCCATCGCAGCGCCTGGTTGGTATACGTTTCCTGATACGAGCCAGCCGTTTCCGCGCGGCATCGGCAAATCTGCATCTCTTCCCGATGTGATCTTCGATCCCGCACGGTTCCTGCAAATCCCGACACTCGTTTTGGTCGGTGAAAAAGATGTGATCAAGGATGAAAATTTGAATACGAGCAAAAAAATAAGAAAACAACAGGGGGCCAACCGCCTGGATCGCGGCCAGCGTTGGATCGCCGAGATGGCCGCCGCTGCCGGGCGTTTTCGATTAAACACCCCCCTCGCTTTTCAATTACTTCCCGAGTGCGGCCATTCGTTCGTTGAGTGCATGGAAACCGGCCGCATGGGGCGGGCGGTTTTCAATTTCCTATACCCAGACGATACTCAAAAAAATGCATCGGCGACCGTCAACAACAAGATCAGACCGGGTGTTGCGGTTCTGCATTCATGAGGAATAGAAGGAGGCTGAGATGAAGCGTTTTTTAATGCTGTGGATAATGATTGGATGCGTTATATTGCAGGGATGTGCGTCCTTGATCAGTCCCTGGGCCATGAATAAGGCTTCGAATAACCGTTTCATTCCTGTGGAAATGTGGACCGGTGGCGAGTGGTCGGGAGAAAAGGCACACGTCATGCAGCCGGTCGAAACGTATTTTGGCGACAAACTTAAAAAATCTATTACCGGGCCCAAACCATGGCACCACCCCGTTACCGGAGAAAAGCTCCAAGTCTACGAACGACTCAATGCGACAAAGAGCGGCGTCAAACGGCAGTTGTTTACCCTCGGCGCCAATGGCAGAGGATTGTCCAAGGTCTACGATGAACGACCCGGCGAACCGACAAGGCTATTTTCAACCGATGCCATTCTGTTCCCCGTGGGTAACTGGTACAGAGGAGAGAAAAAGACATTCAGCTTCTTCGAATACGTGAATAGCCAGCCAGTGAAGCGCGAAGCAACCATTCATATTCGCCGGTTGAGCTTCACTTTCGAGGAAGTCAAATACGCCATCAAATATGATTATATTGTGCACGACCAATACGGTAAGATGATCTTCAATGAACGGTTCATTTATGGACCCGGGAAGAGCCTGATGCATTTTGAGAACCGGGGATATTAACCGGAATGGCCTGGGCGGAGTGGCCGGGGTCGGACCAAGATGGATGCTTAATTGGTGTGGATTCAGATCAAAAACAGGGCCGGATTTCGGTCTTATAATGATGTTTTCGGGGTCCAAAAGAGTGCTTTAAGGTATCATCTGGCAAGATTTGGGGAAATTGGGGTATTGATGCCGGTTGAAGATTTTCTCTTAAATTGTAATTTTACAGCCGGTTTGAAACCATTTAACGGGTGGTTTGAAACCGTGTAAATGGGACTTTATTCGTCCCCTATGCAGTGGTTTTTAACGGCTGGGTGTCAACTTAAGAAGACGTCCACCGGATTTGTCTTCAAGCACGTACAACGCCCCGTTAGGTCCTTGTTCGACCTCGCGTATACGCTTTCCCCATTTAAAGCGTTCGGCTTCTTCGGCAGTGTCCCCTTTCAAATCAACACGAATAAGAGCTTTTGACACAAGACCACCGATTATCGCACTGCCTTTCCAACCGGCAAACATCTCACCATCATAAATAACAAGACCGGACGGAGCAATGGAGGGCACCCAATACGTCCGAGGGGCTTCAAATTCAGGACGGGTATTATGATCGGGGATCGGCACACCCGAAT
>NZ_JBUOIV010000103.1:0-8773 GCF_055467485.1 Desulfosarcina sp.
GGGGCGAGGGCTTTATCCTGCGGGAAAGAGTGCTGATCGACCGGCAGCTTCTGGCCGAACTGGCCGATGGGAACGTCCTGGCCATCGCCACCGGCCGCCCCCGGGCCGAAGCCGAATACCCGCTGCAGCATTTCAGATTGAACCCATTTTTCTCTCAGATCCTGACCCTTGATGATTGCCTTGCGGAAGAAAATCGCATTTTCAAGCAGGAAGGCAGCCGGGTGGCCTTGAGCAAGCCCCACCCCTATATGCTGGATGCCATCATCAAAAATTGTCCTGAAGCTTTCGGACAGGTGTATTATGTCGGCGATATGCCGGATGACATGCTGGCCGCTGCCGCATCCGAGGCGGGCTGTCAGGGAATCGGAATTGTCTTGTCGGCGCCCGACCGGCAGCGCCTGAAAAAAGACCTGCTGGCGGCCGGGGCCGACCATGTCATTGAGAGCTTTGACGGGTTAAGGGAAATTATCCTTTGACACACGGTAAAACTGTCTTACTCTTTGGAAAATTGGTGGGTTCAGAAAACGAACGCGGCTCCTGAATACCGGTTTCACGGTGTTCGAACGAATGGAAAGGGTGTTTGATGACGGCCTTGGCATACCAGCGCAACAGCCTGCGGTTTGAAGCTCAAACTCCTGTAACTCTTGAAGATTTTCGAACCGGCTTTTATTACAACGGCGTCATTTACAACTACAGCGCCGATGGCGTCTATCTGATATCCGACTACGCCCCGCGACCGGGCAGAAGACTCCGCCTCAGGATCAACGGCGCCCAGGATATTTTAGCGCCCGGGCGATACCTCGCCGAAATCAGGTGGCGCCGTCCGCTGCCCCCCGGATCCTACGACTATTCCTACGGGGTCGGCATGCAGTTCTGCTGACCTGGTCCCTTCTGATAAAAATCCACAATCCCCGTTTTATGGCATTGCCGCCGGTTGTCGCAGGGTGTGTGCTATTAGGGCAATATTTTAGGTTTCAGGTGTTCCGCCGAAAGCGGACCGCCGGCCAAAACAACGGCCGGTCTGATCGATACATGAAGCTTTTGTTTTGTGCCGACGTAGGGTCGACCTCTGCGCCGCTCCATTCCGCCGGGCACAGAGGCCCGCCCTACGCCAGCAGTTGCAATATACGAATTTTCATAAAAGGTTTCGGGTGTCAGTCCCCTCACTCAACCTTTATAAATAAAATCGAGAGAATACCTTAAATATTCAATCTTCAATTTTCAATATTCGTTCAAAAGCGGCCTGACACCTAAAATCATCACTCAGCATGGATAAGAAATAGCCGCTGCCGCTTTGCTAAGCGCCTACGGCTGCAGGCAATCCTCTGCCAGTACCTTGTCCAGGACGGCAACCACTTCATCGGCGTTGTTTTCGCTGAAAACCAGCGGGGGCTTCATTTTCAGCACATTGTCCAGCGGGCCGTCGGTGCTGATCAGAATGCCGTGATCCTTCATCCGGTTGATGACATGGTTGGCGTGTTCGGTGGCGGGCTCCAGAGTTTCACGATTGGTCACCAGCTCAATTCCGGTATAAAGTCCCAGGCCCCGCACGTCGCCGATCAGCGGATATTTGTCCTGCAGCCCCCTCAGGCCTGCCAGAAGCCGCTGACCGGTCCGGCGGGCGTTTTCCTGCAGCCCCTCGGCTTCAATGACGTCCAGCACGGCCATCCCGATGGCACAGGAGACCGGGTTGCCGCCGAAGGTATTGAAATACTCCATGCCGTTGGCAAAGGCATCGGCGATTTCAGCCGTGGTAATGACGGCGGCCAGCGGATGGCCGTTGCCCATCGGTTTGCCGAGGGTGACAATGTCGGGCACCACATCCTGGGATTCAAAGGCCCAGAAATGGCTGCCGGCGCGCCCGAACCCCACCTGTACTTCGTCGACGATGCACACGCCGCCTGCCGCCCGAACATGTGCAAATGCCTGGCGCAGATAATTGTCCGGCAGCACGATCTGGCCCCCGCAGCCCAGCATGCTCTCGCAGATGAAGGCCGCCACACCGCCGTCCTGGATCTTTTCGGCGGCCTCGCGAACATAGGCGGCGTAACGGGCACCGGTCTCGGCGCCGTGGCCTTTGTGCGCACCGCGGTAGCCGTCCGGCATGACGACTTTGTGCGCCCAAGCCGGCGCCCCCCTGCCGCCGGGCCGGTCGTGCTTGTAGGGGCTGATATCGATCAGGGCCTGGGTGTTGCCGTGGTAGGCACCGTCCACCATGACGACATCATGCCGCCCGGTGTAGGTGCGGGCCAGCCGCAGGGCCAGTTCATTGGCCTCGCTGCCCGTGCAGACAAAAAAACAGACTTCCAACGGCGATGGGAACTTCGACAACAGGCGCCGGGCGAATTCGATGATGTTGTCGTGCAGATAGCGGGTATTGGTGTTGAGAACGGGCATCTGGAGTTGACCGGCGGCAATCACATGGGGATGGCAGTGGCCCACGTGACAGACATTGTTGACCCCGTCCAGGTATTTAAGGCCGTCCTCGGAATACAGATATTGTCCCCTGCCCCGTACGATCTTCAGGGGCCGGCGGTAGGAGATGCTCAGGTTCCGGCCCAGGCGCTTGCGGCGTAGGGCCAGGATTTCGGATTCACTGCGGCAGCGGGTTGCCAGACAGCTTTGGGGAATGCCCAGGATCAGGTTGGCATCGGGACAGATACTCAGCCAGATATCGCGCTCGCTGGGCCGGGCCACACCGGGGAAATTGCCGCTTTGGCCGAGCAGGTCGAGGATAATCTGAAAATGAACATGCGGCGTCCAACCCCCGTTCGATGCCGGCTCTCCGATGGTGCCGATTTGCCGCCCCTTTTCAACCGGCATACCGGCCCCGAGGCCGGTCAGCGAATCCGGGCTCAGGTGGCCATAGAGCGTATAAAAGGGGTCGTCTTCAGCGGTTCGGTGCTCTAAAATGACGGTCGGTCCGTAGTCCAGCGGCGCCGGGTTGTTGGCCATACTGTGCACCTTGCCGGCCAATGGGGCACAAACCGGTGCGCCGCTGGACTTGAACAGATCGATTCCCAGGTGGATGGTCCGATGTTCGGTCATTTCCTCGGTCTGCGCCTTGAATAACTTGGTGGTGTAGACCAGCCGAGCCTCGTTATAGCGGCCGATGCCGACTTCCCTGCCGGCGGCCTTCATTTGGCCGTAAATTTTTTTGCTGACCGCCTTCAGGTCGGCACCGTGGCCGTCCTGGCCCAGCAGCAGGCTGCCTACGCTCAGATCGAGCACCAGCTGGTTTTCCGCCCCCAGATCATCATCCACTATCCGGCCGAAGCTTCCGGCGTTGCGCTGCAGCCAGCCCGTCACCTGTTCATGCCGGGGCACCGGCGGCAGCCCACAGGCATGTCTGAAGCTGTAGTTGGCCAGACGGGGGTGGATGGCAGCCAGTTGCTTGAGCAGTTCCCAGGCCGGCTTTTCCGAAATGCGCAGATATTCGTTGTCCGGTTCATGGCGGGACTGGTTGGCCGAATGGCAGACGCTCATGCACAGGCGCATGCAGATCAGATCGAATAACACCGCCAATTCCTGTTCGGTCAGCGGAAAAATTTGGTGAAAGCCGGCAACGATGGCCCGGGCCGTGGCCAGCGGGTCGGCCTTGTCCAGCATGGCATAGGCGCAGATGATGGCAAGCTCGTTGATGGTGTGAGTGTGGACCATGTCGCCGAAGTCGATGACGCCGCTCACGTGGTGGTGCCAGCGGCCGGCCGGCGCCACCAGCACGTTATAGTCATTGCCGTCGCCGTGGATGGTGCTGGTGCGCAAATCGGGCAGCTGCGCTTCGGCTTCGGCCCGGTAATGCTCGAGAAATTGATGCACGAGGCGCTTTTGCGAGGCATCCCGGATGAGATCCAAGTTGGCGCCGATGACGTGACCGGCGCTTTTTAAATCCCAGTGAAAGTCGCGGTGAACGGCCGGATGGTCAAAATCCTGCAGCATCCGGCTGAGATTGCCGAAAAACTGTCCCAGGCTGGTCATTAAGGTTGCATGGTGGGGCTTTACCAGGGCCAGGGGTTTGCCGGGCAGATAGGTTAGCAGGCGAATATAAAAGGCCGTTCCATCCTCTGCCCGGGTCGAGGCAATCTGCTCTCCGGCTGTAGACAGGCAGACCCGGGGGGCAACCGCCATCTTTTGTGCCAGCGCTTCGCTCTTGCGGCCGATGTGCAGCATGGCCTGGTTCTGAAAGTCGAGCACAGCTCGGGACTCGGTGGAATTGGCTATTTTGAGAACATAGGCCCCGTCATCGGCGGCCGTCAGGCGAAAGTTCTGGTCCCGCTCGCTGGGCAGGCGCTTGGCAACGGCTTCAAGGGCAAACACTTCTTGTGCAATCCGGACGGCATCGGCTTCAGTAAATTTAGGGGCATGTTGTACGATGGATGTCATCGAAATTTACTTCCTTCCAGGTTTTCAATGAGGGCGTAAGGTATTTCGGCTATCCGCAAAGCTCAGGCCAAGCCGTCTGACCGGTCTGGGGCCATTTGATTTGAAGCCGGCCAGAGCTCGTGATAAAAGGTTTTTGTTTAGCTGAAACCGGCAAATGTGTCAAAATATTTCGATTCCATAGCAAAAATTCAGGGATAAGAAAAATATCCATTTAATTTCACCCCCACCCGGCCTCTCCCGTCAACTGGGAAGAGTAGGGTGGGCTCTGCACACCCTACGTTATGGAATTTTCGCGACTTTAGGGTTAACGTGCCGATATGATAAGTTTTTCAAGTTTTTTGGATTGTTCATAACCTCCAAGTTAGTTTGGTCCAAACGCCCTATTAATTTTTTTTTCATACATCATTCTTGAACCAACGCACTTTCATTGTCCGCCAAATTCGCTAGACGGGTTTTAAGTACGGCGCATACGGTGGCAAATATTTTGGCTGAAAGCGGTGCCAATAAGTGACTTTGCAGCGAGGATGACGGCTTAAGAAAGGCGCCGGAACTGGGCCTGATGACTGTTAACAATACTTGTGATATACTTTGTTAATATGACAGCCGGCCGGTTCCGGATTCGGTCCGGCCGTATCCGGCGGCAACGGAAACGTTTGATGAGAATACATGAAGCAGAAAAGGAACCAAGTTATGCATCGGATTGGGAAAGTGGCCCTGTTCGTGATTTTCGTGATCGTGTTGTCGGCGCCGGTATCGCCCCTTAAGGCCGACAGAAGAGATCTTAACTGCTATCTTGAAGCAACCACTGTGGACACCATCGTGGTTGTCTGGGAGGAGGACCGTCAGGGCAATAAAGGGCCGCAAATCTGGCAGGGAATCGTCAAACAGGGCCAGAGACAGCGCATTAACACGCGCACCGGAGGCATCCGCTATTCCAGCACCGTTTATGATTCCAAGGATGCGCTCAGCGGGGACAAGAGCCGGTGGTGTGAAGAGGGCAACACGATCGGTGTGCCGTGATGGGGTTTGCCGGCCGCTTGCGCTCTAACTACCCCTCGTCTTTTACCTTGCGCAGCAAAATGGAGTCGTTATGCCTCCATTTGGGGTCCTGGTTTTTGAAATCGGCGCGTTCTTCCTGGGTCGTCGGCAGGGTTTCAAAAGCACAGTACCCGTCGCCGCAGACCTCGCAGGCCGTGTGGATCAGCTTGCACTCGGGATTGGCGGCCATGCTCTTGGCCGGGTCGACGTAGCAGTAAAGCGCCCCCAGTTCCGGCTCGTCGTATTCCAGGAAGGTCTTGGCCAGGATGCAGCCGTAGACCCTGAAAAAGGCATGGTCGAAGTCATCGCCTGAAGTTTCGCGCGTGTCGACGTAAGTTTTGTCCTTGTAGACATATTTGTCGTGGAAGCCGTACCATGGAAGGTCCTGGCGGCCGGCCTGGTTGCGTTCACCAACCAGTTTACCGTAAGCCATCATGGCCTTGACGATCAGGTCGCGGCCCTTCTCCATGCCGTGCTCCTCGACCAGGGTGCGGGCGTAGGCCAGGTGCATCAGGGCCAGGCGAACGCCAACCGTGCGCACCTGCTCCATGGCCTCTTCCAGGGGGACTTTCTTTTCGCTTTTTTGCATCAGCTTGCCTCGCTTTCTTTATGGGCCCGTTCGAAGACCAGATCACGAACGATGTGCTTGTTCGGCATGGGTTCGATGACCATGTTGTCACTGACCTCGATCTGGCACAGCAGTCCGGGGGTGCCATTGACACGGCCCGTGCACCGCGCACAAATCCCCAGCTTGCAGGCCGCATGGTCGTAATAGGCCAGGGTGCCGTCGATTTGATGGTAAATGTGGTCAAGTGCATCCATAACGGTCATGCCGTGTTCCCACGGCACCTCATATTCCTGAAAAAAAGACTCCCGGTCCCGCTCCGGATCGAACCGGAAGACGCTCGCTTTAATCAATTTTGATTGCATTCGAATTCCTCCCCTTGGTTGACATCCCGCTCAATGGTGCCCGCCGACATCGGAATGGGCCGCCATCATCTGTTTCCACATCTGAAGATAATCGACTTTACCGCCGGCCGGTGTGACCTGGGTGATGGCCGGGGCGCGGGTGGTGATTTCGAATTCTCCTGCTGCGGGCGGGATGATGGTTTCCTTGAGCCAGCCGTCGTTGTCCGTCTGCGGGAAGTCTTCACGGAAGTGAACCCCCCGGCTCTCCTTGCGGAAGAGTGCGCCGCCGGCCGCAGCCCGCAGCAGGTGCACGATATTCTTGAGCTCTAGGATGTCGATCCACTCCTTGTTGTAGGCGCGCACGGCCGAGGAAGGCGCCAGGTCGTCGATGCCGGCCTGAACGCCGTTCAGAAAGCCCAGGAAGTTTTCCAGTTCGTCGGGCCGGCGGATGGGACCTAAAACCGCGTGGGCGCGTTCCTGCACCTGACGCCGCACCCGGGCCGGCCGTTCGCCGCTGGTTTTTGCCAGGTGCCGCAGGGCCCGATCGGTCAATTCGTCGAACACCTGCCGGCCGGCACCGGCGCCGGCCTGCCGGGCAAAGGCGGCGGCGTGGCGTCCGGCATCCCGGCCGTGAACCAGCATCTCGGTGGTGGCGGCACAGACGCGGTTGGCCCCGAAAGGCCCCAGCGTGCATTCGCCGGCGGCGAACAGCCCCGGCAGGGTGGTCGCCAGGCGCTCGTCGACCACGATGCCCCCGTCAAAGTATTCAACCACCGGCCCGACTTCGATGCCCTTGTTTTCCTTCAGAAGCTGGTCCATGCCCGCCAGATCGAGGGCCTTGTATTTCCATTTGGGAAAAATCGCCAGCGCATCGGCCTCGAATTTTTCCCAGGGTATGCCGCCGCGCCGATACCAGACGCCTCCCAGGGGGGACCCACGGCCTTCCCGGACTTCACGGGCGCTGGCATAGGAGAGAAAGCCCTTGTTCCATTCCATAAACCAGCCCTTTTCGACCACGAAAGGGTCGTACTTGTCCAGAAATGTCTCGCCCCGGCTGTTGATCAGTTCCCCGCCGAGAAAGGTCAGGATGTAGGTTGCCAGGCTGCCCCGCCAGCGCGGCGGTGTGAGGGCGATATTGCAGCAGAACGTAATGAATTCCATGTTGCCGATATCTGCGCCGGCCCGGTGGCTCATGGCGATCCCGTCGCCGGCCAGGTCCCGCATGCCGGTGTTGGGCCAAAAGGCCTTGTGCCAACCGCCGGTGGCCATGACCACGGACGGTGCCTGGAATTGAATGAAGCTGCCGGTCTTCACTTCCAGGCCCAGTGCGCCGACGATGCGGCCGCCGGATACCGCCAGATCCAGAATCATGACGTCTTCCATCAGCTCGGCATCGACCTTTTTGGCCTGTCGGTGCAGGGCATCGACCATCTGGATGCCGGTGGTGTAGATGGCCCGCTCCTCGGATCTTCGCACGGGCATGCCCCACTCGATCAGCTCCCGCAGGCAATCCGGCGCCGTGGCCACATACTGTTCCAGGAGTTTCTGGTTGTTGAGGAAAAAACCCTGGTGGACGATATCGCTGAAAAAAGTTTGCGGGCTGTCCTTGGCCGGTTCGCCCGGAAAGCCCAGCTTGCTGAGGCTCAGGCCGTCCAGGGTGAAGTCGGCGCCCGCCATGGGGGTGGCGCCGCAGCGGGCCAGCGGCCCCTTGCTTACCATCACGGTGCGGGCGCCGCCTTCCCGGGCGCCGATGGCCGCCCGGAATGCAGCGCCGCCGCCGCCGACTACCAGAACATCTGTTTCGATGACACGCGTGCTCATAAATGTTTTCCTTTCGTGAAGGTTGCATCTCCGGGATGGGGAAAAAACCGGCAAAAACGTTTTTCAGGCGATCCCGCAGCACAATGTCTTTTGTGAATCCAGGTGAAAGACATACAGATCGGCGGGGTCGAAGTCGAGTCCGACCTCCTGGCCCTCCTTTATTCCTAGCCCATCGTGGGCCACGACCACCACGCGAATACCGTCGGCGACCTCGACAATGAATTCGTCTTCGAGTCCCAGCGGCTCCTTGAGCAGCACCTTGCCGAAGATCCTGTCGGAGGCCGGCGGCAGCAGGCGAATCGACTGCGGTCGCAGGCCGACTTCGGCCTGTTCGCAACCGGTCAGCGTGTCATAGTGACGGTCCGGAATCGGAAAGGTGTGTCCGGCCACCCGCAGCAGCTTTTGACCATCGCCGGATATTTGGACCACAGCCGGCAGAATGTTCATGGCCGGTGTGCCGATAAATGTCGCGACGGTCTGGTTGGTTGGGTATTGAAAGATGCCCTTGGGATGATCGATTTGAACGGCCACTCCCTTATCCATGACTGCCAGCCGGGAGGACATGGTCATGGCCTCGACCTGGTCGTGGGTGACGTAGATGCTCGTCGTGGCGAGCTCGCGC
>NZ_JBUOIV010000104.1:0-8386 GCF_055467485.1 Desulfosarcina sp.
GGCGCTTGCGGTTTGCGCGGCACCGAACGCGACGACCACCACCATGCTGCGAGCGTCAGCAGCCAGAGAATTGCGAGCGCCTCGGTGGCGCGTTGCCAGAACGATACGGCCGCGATGGCCGCTTCGGTCGGTGTGAAGATTCCGCCTAAAATGCCGCCGACAATAATCACCGGCGTCATCAAGGACAAAACAGCCCGCTGAGATGTGCGCCCCATATTGGTCAGCGAGAAACTGGCGTCTTTGGAATACCCTCTTTTCAGGGAAAACCAAGCTACCAAGCCCATTAGGGCCACAGCCATCACCAGACCGGGAATAAGTCCTGCGGCAAAAAGCTTCCCGATAGAGGTCGACGCCAAGACCCCGAAAACGACCATCGGCAGCGAAGGCGGAATGATCGGTCCGATAGTGGAAGAAGCGGCGGTGACGCCCACGGAGAAATCTGTGTCGTAGCCGGCATCCTTCATGGCCTTGATTTCGATGATCCCCAGTCCTCCGGCATCAGCCACCGCCGCACCGGACATCCCGGCAAAAATAACGCTGGCGGCGATGTTGACGTGGCCGAGCCCACCCGGGAGCCACCCCACCAACGCTTTGGCAAAATCGAAAATACGGTCCGTGATACCCACGGCGTTCATCATTGAACCCGCCATGATGAAAAAGGGGATCGCGATTAGGGGAAAGCTGTCCACGCCGTTGATCATGCGATGCATCAGCACGATTTCCGGTATGCGACCCTCAAAAAAAATAAATACCAGGGACGACACTGCCAGTGATAGCGCCACTGGTACACCGATGATCAACAAAATAAACAGCAGCGCCAGCATCAGCGCCACATAGTACTTGAAAAAGACAAAAATCAGGGCCGCCCCCACCAACGCCGCTAGAAATATTTTACTGATCTGCCCCATGGTAGTGAGCTTCGGCGCCCGGGCGGCCAGTGCGTCGACACCGTCCTTGCTGCGGGTGTTCCACCAAAGGTATCCAGCATAATATAACATCGCACCGAAAGCTGCAGCCACAGTGTAGTAGATCACTTTTTTGGGAATGTCGATCGAAACCATCCGCGCCCTGGTCTGCCCGGACAGTTTGAAACAGAGATAGGCGGCCACGGCAAAGAACACGATGCTGATCAGCGTCACCAGCAGATCCAAACGCTTGGATGTCAGGGACGTAAGGTAGTGATGGAAGAATTCAACCTTGATGTGGGACCGGCGTCGCACTGCGATGGCGCTGCCCACGAAAACCACACCAATCAGCAGGTAGCGTGCGATTTCTTCGGTCCAGGCGATGGAATCGTTGAGAAGGTAGCGGCTGCCAAATTGGAGCAGGACAATGGCTCCCAGAATCCAGAACAATACCAAGGCTACCCAATCAATTGTCGACAATCGGGTCGGCATTACAAACCCCATTCCGGTTGAGGTGTCCTCGCCTCGAGCTTTCTGGTGCCGTTTCTCCGACATGCCCGTCCGGGCTGGTTCCATTTGGTCTGCCATGCTTACCTTCCCCTGCGACCCAAAGCCGCGGCGGCGCGCGCGAATTCTCCTTACCTATCCGGAATGTCCGGGCGTTAATAAACTCACCACAGGGGCCTGGCAACCTCTGCCCCGTTTTAGCCCCAAACGGCGATCACCCAGTGGAGGAATCCTTGCACGCGCTAAGTTGTTTCTAAGCATCCTTTAAATAGTTGGAAAAAAATTGTATTTCGCATAATAGTAGGATTATTGGTCATATTGACTTTCTTTTTTATGATCGTAAGGGAAAACCGATTTACCGAATCGCCTGGACCGCGTCGTATATTTCCTTCGACCAGGCCACGCCCTTTGCCGTATGCGCCTTGACGGTCGCATTGCGGAACAGCGAGCGGTCGACTTTCAATACCGTAGTCTCAGGCGGGTCGTTCAACTCCGCCGCCAGTGCATCTTCGGCGGCTATCACGTCCTGGGTGACGCCGTTGGCTGCTTCCTGGAAAACCGCTTTAAAGATCGCCTGATCCTTCGGGGAGAGCCTATCCCAGGTCACGCCGCTCATGACCGTAAAAATGCTGTCCATCATGTGGCCGGTCAAATTGATATACTTCTGCACTTCATAAAACTTTTTGGACTTGATAACCGCCAGGGGATTTTCCTGGGCGTCCACCACGCCCTGCTGAAGCGCCAGGTAGACCTCGGCAAAGGCGATCGGCGTGGAATTAGCTCCCACCGTGTCCGGGAACATTTTGTACAACGGTGCATTGGGTACACGGATTTTAAGGCCCCGCATGTCCTCCGGCGTATTAATGGGTTTGTTGGAGGTTACGTGTCGAAAGCCATAGAATGGGTTGGCCAGAATTACATTTCCGGTGCTTTTGTAAAATCCTTGGGCTAACTTTTCAAAAACGTCGCTGTTGCTGAATTTTTTCCAGTGGTCCATGTCGCGGAACATATAGGGTGCGGCAGCAATACCGATCGGCGGGTATGCGTTGGCGGCAAAGGCCACCGAAGGGTAGGAGAAGTCCACAGCGCCCATAGATAGGGCTTCGTCCAGATCCGCCTGCTTGCCAAGTGCGGAGGCGGGGAACACTTCAATTTTATAACGGCCTTCGGTCCGTTTTTCGATTTCCTGGGCCGCCCACACCGCCCATTGGTGAAGGGGATGAGTGCTTTCGGAGACATGACCGAATTTCAATACTTCTGCCGCCCCGCCAATAGTTACCCAGCAAAAAATCAATGCCAGTGCTCCTACCATGCATTTGATCATAGATTTCATTGTAGTACCTCCCGTAACTCTGAAAATTAATAATTAAAATCCATTTATTGTCCGTGCCGTCAATGCACAAGCTCAATAAGTCACCATGGTGTTTGGTATACCAGACACCGAATACCAGTGTCAAGGTTTTTTTCAAAGAGGGTTGACCATGGCATTGCATAGCTGGTATACCAGATACCATATTTATCGGATAGCTCCCTTCTGATACATGTCTTTTTAATATTGTGAAAACGCTCACGGTGAACTTTCCAAGGGCGGTCTGGTGAATTCCTTTAAGCCCAGGAAACAATGCAGCCTGGTGACAGGATCATTTTCGATGCTGGTGGAGACGCTCAGACGTGGACAAGCTAAGAGAGATCGATTGGCCAGAGGGCTAAAGAACTGGTTGCCGCGATAAATAGTATATGGAGCGGTTAATTAATCATCAATTAGAGGGGACCAAAATGTTGCAGATGCAAAATGTATTGGGTCTGATAATGGGCGGTGGGCAAGGGTCGCGACTGTATCCATTAACCAAATTGCGGGCCAAGCCAGCCGTGCCCTTGGCGGGTAAATATCGTCTGATCGATATTCCCATCAGCAATTGCCTGCATGCCGGCATCGATAAGATCGCCATCTTGACCCAGTATAATTCGGTTTCGCTGCACCGCCACATCCAGCGTACCTACGCGCGAGACATGTTCACCGAAGGCTGGGTGCAGATTCTGGCGGCCGAGCAGACACCTCAAAGTACCGGATGGTATCAGGGTACGGCCGATGCGGTGCGGCAGCAGCTCATGGAGATCGAGGCTACGCGCACAAAATATGTCCTGATTCTGGCCGGCGATCATCTATACGACATGGACTATCGCGCCTTTGTCGACTATCACGTGGAAACAGGGGCCGATATCACCATGGCGGTGCAGCCGGTTACGGCCGATCTGGCCCCCGCCCTGGGTATTCTCAAGCGCAGCGACGGCGGCCAGATTGAGAGTTTCACCGAAAAGCCCCAACCCGCAGCACTGATAGGTCTGGAAAGTATGCCCGGCCCCGATAAACCCTATCTGGCCTCCATGGGAATTTATGTCTTTCGTACCGACTTGTTGTTTGAGGTACTCAAATCCGAAGGGGACGATTTTGGTAAACATATCATCCCCAGTGCCCTGGCCGATTACCGCGTGATGGGCTATGTCTACAACGGCTATTGGGCGGATATCGGTACTATCCGTGCGTTTTATGAAGTGAATCTGGAAATGGCGTTGCCTGATCGGCCGTTCGATTTTTATATTCCCGGGCGGCCCATCTACAGCCGTGCCCGCTTTCTGCCGGCATCCGAAGTGCACGGGGCCCAACTTGACCGCACACTGCTGGCGGACGGTTGTCGGGTGAACCAAGCAGACATTCGTGACGCTGTCATCGGCCTACGCAGCCTGATCGGCCCTAAGACAAAGATTCGTTCTTCGATCGTCATGGGTGCAGATTATTATGAAACCGAGGCGGATCGAGCCGAAAACAAACGGCTCGGTAGACCCGATATCGGCATTGGCGAAGGCACCGTCATCGAAGGTGCCATCATCGATAAGAACGCCCGCATCGGTCGTGATGTTTGTGTCCGCTATCTGCCTGACCGCCCCGACAGCGAAACGGACAACTGGGCAGCCCGGGACGGTTTGGTGGTTATTCCTAAAGATGCGGCCGTTGCCGATGGAACGGTGATTTGATTTAAGGCAATCTATTGAAAGCAATGCGGAGCATCTTTCGAGCCAAAGAGGAATCGACTCCATGGACCCACTTCCAAATCATATACGCTACCTGAACCACCTGGCAAAAGCTTACCCGTCACCGGAGACTACCGCCGAGGCCATTATCAACTTGCAGGCACAGCTTATCCTACCTAAGGGCACCGAGCATTTTATCTCGGATATTCATGGTGAGTTTGAAGCCTTTTGCAAAGTAGTCAGCCATGCCTCCGGTGCGATCAAGCGCAGGATCGCAGAAATTTTTGGCGACACCTTGTCTGATGCAGAAAAAGTGAATTTAGGAGCCTTGATTTACACACCTGAAACGATGTTGGGGGTTATGCTGCCCGTTGCTGGCGAGCAACGGCAGTGGTATCGAGACACCTTGTTGCGACTGATCCGTGTATTGCGCTCGGTTTCATCGAAATACCCGCGCGCAAAGGTTCGGCGGTTGATCGAAGGTCGATTTGAAGCCCTGGTTGAAGAACTGCTCTACGAACAGGAACAATTGGCCGATAAGTGCGATTACTATCAAGGCTTGATTGAGACAATCATCACCACCGGCCACGCCAAGGCCTTGATTGTCGTCCTAACCCAAGCCATCCAATGCCTGGCCATCGATCATCTGCATGTGGTGGGTGATATCTACGATCGCGGTCCCAGTGCACATCTCATCGTAGACCGCCTGATGGCCTATCACAGCGTCGACATTCAATGGGGCAATCACGATATCTTGTGGATGGGAGCGGCAGGCGGTAGTGATGCCTGCATCGCCAATGTTATCCGTATCTCCTTACGTCACGGCAATATGGAGACGTTGGAAAACGGGTATGCCGTGAGCCTTTTGCCGCTGGCCTCCTTTGCGATCGAAACTTACGGTAATGCCCCCTGTAACCAGTTCATGCCGCAGGGGTTCAATCAGTCTGACGATTCGGAAGGCGAGCGCAGACTGATGGCCCAAATGCACAAAGCGATCACCATTATACAATTCAAGCTTGAAGCCCAGATCATCAGGCGCCGCCCAGAATACGGCCTTGTGGATCGTTTACTCCTGGATAAAATTGACTTCGAACAGGAAACCGTTAAGATAGACAATCGTATCTATTCTCTGCTTGACACCGAATTTCCAACGGTTGCGCCCCACGATCCTTATGCCTTAACCCCTTCTGAACAACATGTGATCGCACGATTGAAACTGGCATTTTTAAACAGTGAGAAACTACAGCGGCATGCACGCTATCTCTTTGCCGAGGGCAGCATCTATAAAACCTACAATGGGAATCTGCTCTACCACGGCTGCATCCCCATGAACAACGATGGTTCCTATAAATCATTGCGACTCAACCAGACGGATTACGCCGGAAAGGCGCTGATGGAGAAAATGCACCGCCTGGCCCGGCAGGGTTTTTTTACTACCGACCACCCCACAAAAAAACAGGAAGGTCTGGACGCCATGTGGTACTTGTGGTGCGGTCCCTGTTCGCCTCTTTTTGGCAAAGAAAAAATGGCCACTTTCGAACATTATTTTATTGAAGATCCATCCACCCACAAAGAGCCACGCAACATATACTATACCCTGCGGGACAATGAAGCGACGGTCCGGCGAATCTTGGAGACATTTGGTTTAAACCCAGATGGCGGGCACGTTATTAACGGGCATGTACCGGTGATCGTCAAGAAAAAGGAACGTCCATTGAAAGCCGGCGGGAAACTGATCGTCATCGACGGCGGTTTTTCCCCTGCCTACCAGAAAAAGACCGGCATCGCCGGCTACACATTGGTTTATAATTCATGGGGACTGCTGTTGTCCACACACCAACGACGTGAGGCGAACCCTTCTGCCGACATGGTCATCCACGATATTGACTGCACCACTGAGATCATAGAGAATCAGCATTACCGGGTTCGCATCAAAGATACCGATATAGGCCAAGAAATTCAGGGCCGCATCGAAGAACTGACGGCGTTGCATGATGCATATCGGGAAGGGAAAATAACAAATAAAAAACAATAGCCAAAACCCAAATGACAAACAAATCACAAAATTCAAATCCAAAATTCGAAACGTTCTCATCTTGAAGAGAGGACATTCAAATTACAATATTGGAGCAATTAAAATGACAATCTATTTTTTTGTTGTTGATCTTGTTTGAGATTTAAATATTGCAATTTGGAATTTATTTGAGATTTATAATTTGGTGTTTGCAACTTGTGGTTTCCAGTTTATCCGGGTTAAACTTCGAATTTTACACTTCCCAATTTCCTAATTTATCAACATTCTACAGGTACGTGCCATAGGACAGGTTGATGAAATGAGAATATTATATATCGCATCGGAAATCACCCCTTTTGCCAAAACCGGCGGCCTTGCAGATGTCGGCCAGGCACTGCCCAAGGCGGTAAAAGCACTGGGGCACGACATTCGCACAGTCATGCCCAAATATCTCAGCATAGCGGAACAATATCTTGCCCTGGAGCGTGTAACCCAGTTCACCGTCCAAATGCATAACGGCCTTCAAGGCGCCGTGTTATGGAAAACTGAAAATGATTCCGTGCCCACCTATTTCATTGAGAACGAAGCGTATTTCAATCGCGAGGAGTTTTACGGGCTGGGCGACGAGGATTATCCCGACAATCTGGAGCGGTTTGTGTTTTTTTGCAAGGCGGCCCTGGAGTGCTGCAAGGCCATCGACTTCGCACCCGATGTTATCCACTGCAACGACTGGCAGACAGCCGTCCTGCCGGCGATGCTCAAAGCGACATACGCGGCCTACAACAAGGACCCGTTTTTCAACCCGATCCCGAAACTGGTTTATGCCATCCACAATATCTCGTATCAGGGCCGGTTCCCGGAAAACCAGTGGCGGATTCTATCCCTGCCCCGCAGCTACTACACCTATGATTTTGAATTCTATGGCCAGATCAACCTGACCAAAAGTGCGATTCATTTGGCGGACGCTGTCACCACGGTCAGTGAAACCTATGCGCGAGAGATCCAGACCACCGACTTCGGTTTCGGCCTACAGGACACGTTGCAGGCCCGTAAAGAAGACCTTTACGGGATTCTCAATGGCGTGGATTACCAACAGTGGAGTCCTGAGACCGATCCATACACGTACGGCATTCACTACTCAGCTGATGATTTGTCGGGCAAACGCCGGATCAAATCCAAATTGCGTGCCGAATACCAACTCCCGGATTCAGATGATTTACCTTTAATCGGCATGACCACGCGTTTTGTGGAGCAAAAAGGGATCGATCTGATCACCGAATGCGCCGAGAAGATTCTAAAGCTGGATACGCAAATGATCGTGCTTGGCTCGGGTGAACCGCGTTACCAAGATTTTTTTGAATGGCTGCGGCGCAGCTACCCCGACCGGGTGGGCATTTATATCGGCTTTAATAACGAATTGGCCCATCGGATCGAAGCCGGCGCAGATATCTTCCTCATGCCGTCACTGTTTGAACCCTGTGGGCTGAATCAAATCTATAGCTTAAAGTACGGCACCCTTCCCATTGTCAGGCTGACCGGCGGTCTGGCCGATACCATCGAAGACAGCGTTAACGGATTTACCTTTTTTGACTTCACTGCGCATTACTTTTTTGATGCTGCCCAGCGCGCCATCGAGGTCTATCACAAGCATCCGGACAGGTGGAAACAGATGATGATCACGGCCATGGGTCAGGATTTTTCCTGGAAAAAGTCGGCTGAAAAATATCTCGGCATATACGCCAAGACATTGAGCGTCAAGGTATAATGATGGAATCCGGCAATGTGTGGATGGAAATGAAAAAATAGCCATCAAGGACTCCTGGTTCTACACACCTCTGCGGTTCGAAATGATCTTATGGAACCAGGGTTCTACCTGATGTGGTATGACAGGTTTTTCATTCTACAACATATGGTATGAGGATAAGATTTA
>NZ_JBUOIV010000105.1:0-8336 GCF_055467485.1 Desulfosarcina sp.
GGACCTGATTCCCCATCAATTCGCGATTGCCGCCGAGGTCAGCCGCCGTCGCCTCCCCCGGGTGCTGCTGGCCGACGAAACCGGTCTGGGAAAAACCATCGAAGCGGGGCTCATCCTGCATCGCCTGAGGCTCAACGGCCGTGTCAACCGGATACTGATCATTGTTCCCGACGCCCTGGTGGTGCAGTGGTTTGTGGAACTGGCGCGCCGGTTCAATCTGCGGTGCCGCATTTTCGATGATGCGTTCGTGGCGGCGCAGCCGCCGTCCTCAACCGGCGACAACCCATTTCTCGACGAACCCTTGGGGCTCTGCGGCTTTTCCTTTCTGACCGAGGCCCCACCGGTGCTGCAATCCCGGTTGACCGACGGCGGTTGGGACATGGTGGTGCTGGACGAAGCCCACCACATCCAGCCGGGCGGACGGTTGTCCCGGCAGGTTCAACAACTGGCCGGGAGCGTGCGGCGCATGGTTCTGATCACGGCCACACCGGGTCACCTGGCGGCGCGAAGCCATTTTGACCGACTGCGCCTGCTGGACCCGCATCGCTATAGCGACTACCGGCAGTTCAAAACCGAAAGCCGGGCATTTGAACCGATCGCCCGGATGGTCCAGGCAGTGCTGGATGGCCGCCATGCCGACCCGGCAAGCCTGTCGAGCCTTGCGGGCCTGTTGGGCATCCCCGTCGATGAGATTAAAGGGGAACTGTCCCAATCCGAGGGTCGGCGTCTGTTGGTGCAGACCCTCATCGATCGGCACGGCACCGGCCGGGTGATGTTCAGGCATACCCGGCGAACCGTTGGCGGGTTTCCGGGCAGGCGGGCGCATGTGATTCCGCTCGATGCGCATGGCAACGGGGCGTCGATGCGCCGTCGGCTCGACCGGGAAGTCATGCAGGATTGTGGATCGCTTACCATAAACGGAGAGATCGCTTTTGAAGGTGACCCCCGGGTGGCCTGGCTGGAAACCTATCTGCGTGATCACCGTGAAGAAAAGACGCTGTTGATCTGCCGAACGTCCGCGACGGTCAACGCCCTTTATGAAGCGCTGGAAAAGCGCATCCACATCCATGTCGGACGTTATCACGAGAAGATGACGCTGGTGCAGCGGGATCGCAATGCGGCCTGGTTTGCCGAACCGGGGGGGGCGGCGCTGCTGCTGTGTTCGGAGATCGGCAGCGAGGGCCGCAACTTTCAATTCGCACGCTCGCTGGTCCTTTTCGATCTGCCGCCGGATGCGGAACTGCTGGAGCAGCGCCTGGGCCGCCTGGACCGTATCGGCCAGACCGGGGTTGTCCAGGTGTGGGTGCTGTACGTCCGGGGAACCGGCGGGGAGATCCTGGCGAGGTGGTACCATGAAGCCCTCGACGCATTTGAAAAGAACGTCCCGGCCGCCGGCTGGGTGACCCGCCGGTTCATCGGCCAACTGACGGCACTGACCGGCGACCAGGAAAATAAAGAAGCCGATGCCCGGTTGGACAGGCTGATCCGCGGCGGCCGGATATCCGTCATCCGCCAGCAGCGACGGATCGATGCGGGGCGGGATCGGCTCCTGGAGCTGGATGCATTGCCGCCGGAGGAGGTGGCCCGCCTGATGGAAGCGATCCGTGAGGTAGACAATGATCCCGGCTTCCCGGGATGGGTTGGACAGCTGTTAGACGTCTGGGGGATCGTCATGGAGCCGGTTGCCCCACAGGTCTATCGATTGAGCCCGGATCACCGCTATGCCGACCCGCTGCCGGGATTCCGACCCTCCGGCCTGACGGTGGCCACGGACCGCGCCACCGCCCTGATCCGTGAAGATCTCGGATTCCTCACCTGGGATCATCCGCTGGTGAGCGGGGCCATGGAGCGCTATCTGGGCAGCGGCAAAGGAAATGCCGCATTTGCCTGCTGGGATGCAGCCGGCGAGCCGGCATTGCTGCTGGAGATGGTATTCGTGATGGAGGCGATTGCCGGGCCGGACCTTGATGTGGAGCGATACCTGCCGCCCACCCCGTTCCGGGTGGTCGTGGATCACCAGCTGAACAATCGGGAAAAGGAGGTGCCCGAGGGGCTGGCGGACCGGCTCACCGACGGTTCAGCCGGCCTTTACGCTGAAATCTTTCCGGTGGTTTCCCCGCGCATCCCGCACATGCTCGAGGCCGGCCGGGTGATGGCCCGGGACAGGTCCCGTCCGGTCGTCGAGGCGGCCCTTCGGGAGGCCGGCCAGGCGATGGACGCCGCCGTCGACCGGATCGAGGCGCTCTCCCGGGTGAATCCCGCGATTCTTGATACGGACATCGACGCGGCCAGACGGGACCGGGATGACGTGCTGTCGGCCGTCTCTGCGGCGCGGCTGAGGCTCGATGCCATGCGTCTGATCGTTAAAGGCAGGGGATTTTAAACTCCAGCGCCTTTACGGATGATCAATTCGATACTATTTTGGGTTTCCTGGACATAAAGAGATGAAACAGTAATCCGGGAATCTATCAAAGGGTGGTGGTGAACCAATGAGTGCCCAATCAAGTCCAGACCTGCGCCGATTTCCCCGTCGGGCGGCCTTTATTATAGCGGAATATACCGCCAAGGAAGGGTCGTTTCGGGATATCATCAAGAATATCGGTGCCACAGGGGTTTTTATCGGTACCTGGCGGCGGATTGCCGAGGGTCAGCCCATTGAACTCAAATTTCCGGTTTTCGACTTTGAGAACCAGCTTCAGGTTACCGGAAAGGTAGCCCGCAGCACTCAGAAGGGGTTTTCCGTGGTTTTCGATCAGCCGATAGATGGGTTGATCTGCAGGGAGGGCCATTTTCCTGAAATCGTGCATGAAATCGATCGCTGAACCCAGAAGGTCCGGCAACAATCAGCGTGTTGCCCGTGTGGCTGTTGTGACACCTTGAACCGCGATAGCGAGCGAACTGAAAATCGAGGTTCACCCTTACGGTGCAGCGCCGCACTGCCGTCACAGGCAGAACATCCCCCGCGACTTCCCGCGGGGTATGTCGATCAACAATCGAACCCCGATAGTCATGCTTCCGGAGGGCCGCTACTTGTTGATGCGCTCCTGGTTGGTCTGGCCTTTTCCCTTGCTCCCGTCATGCCGATTCTGATTTTTATCCCCTCCGGCATAGGCAACCGTTGAACAGATCAGTACTACCGCCGCAATGAACCCCGCCATTTTTTTCATTTTGCCTCCTTTTCGGTCTTTGGTTGCTGCCATAACGGAGGAAAATGAAAAAGGTTACATCGGCGCCTTCAGTAATGCAAAATGGCTTTTGCGTTGTATCCGCTTATCCGTTTGACGCCTTTGGGCAATTCATACCAGTCGCCGATACCTGACGATTCCGTATGGTAAACCAGCGCCGCCGTGTGGATAACGAAATCAAGCACCTGCGGATCTACCGGTTGACCATTGAGCTGCAGGGAGACCAGATCGATGCGGGCCGCCCCGTTTTGGGTCAGGAAGACACACTTGAAATCGAAAACCAGGTTTTCACCCAGCAGGGCGTCCAGGTTGAGCCGCTGCGCATCGAAACGGATTTTACCGCGGACATGGTTATGGTCCAGCAGTTTCACCGTCAGGCTGTCGCAGAGCGGCTCCTTCTCCTGCGCCAGGCGGTAGGCAATGTAGGCGTTGAGCTCTCTCTCGGTCACCTCGGCGCTAAGCTCCCGGTCGTCGGATCGGGGGGGCTGCTCGGCGATGGTCCTGAGGATGTGCCTGACCGCGAGCGCATCCTTGGTGGCCTGATCGATGGCGCCGATCAACAGCAAGGCACAGCCCAAGACGGCGATCCGTCCACGCCAGTCCAGATAGTTCCTTTTCATCGCTTTGGTTGTCAACCTCCTTAAAGGGTTCAATCCTGCCCCGATGCCAGGCGCATCGCCGATGGCACCAAGATGACAGCCAGTTTAGCAGATCACGCGAACCGGCACAATTGAGAACCGTATGGGACGGCCGGTGGGACGGCCACCGACGGTAAAAAGGGTTGTAATACCTATTGGTCATGGTAGAAGCCATTTCAAAAATGTTTTTGAGAGGGCTTCTATGAATGGGTGCCCGAAACCGGTAAATGCAGACAAACAGGACCATTTGTGACCGACAGCCAAAAACAGATCGACCAATTCCGCAACCTGCTCAAAAAGGCCATGCACAGCGACGCCGTTGCCCTGCGCCGTGAATTGGACCGGCTGGCGCGGTCGGGGAAGAAAATGGCGGACGCGGCGATTGACAGGCAGCTGAAGGGCCTGGGGCCGCGCATTCGTGCGGCCGTTGCCAGAAGGCAGCACCGCGGTGAAGGGGTTCCCCGATTTCAGGATCTCGACCATCTGCCGATCACCGCAGCCAAGGCGGCGATCATCGACAGCATCCGCAATCACCCGGTGACCATCATCTCCGGCGAGACCGGATCGGGCAAGACCACCCAGATCCCCAAATTCTGCCTGGCCGCCGGGCGCGGCATCGACGGCAAGATCGCCTGCACCCAGCCGCGGCGCATTGCCGCCACCACCGTGGCCGCACGCATCGCCGAGGAACTCGGGGAAGATCTCGGTGGATCGGTGGGCTACAAGATCCGCTTCCAGGATAAGACCGGCCCCGACGCTTACATCAAGGTGGTCACCGACGGCATCCTGCTGGCCGAAACCCAGGGGGACCCCTGGCTCAACGAATACGACACCATCATCGTCGACGAGGCCCACGAGCGCAGCCTGAACATCGACTTCGTCCTGGGCATCCTCAAGCGGCTGGTCCACCGGAGAAAGAACCTCAAGCTGATCATCACCTCGGCCACCATCGACACGGAGAAGTTTTCCAAGGCGTTCGACGATGCGCCGGTGATCGAGGTGTCCGGGCGGCTGTTCCCGGTGGAAACCCGCTATTTTTTCCCCGATGCGGCCCCGGAAGAGGAGGAGGACCGCACCCCCGTCGAACTGGCCGCCCAGGCCGTCGACCGGCTGGTCAAAAAGCAGCCCCGGGGCGACATCCTGATCTTCATGCCCACCGAGCAGGATATCCGCGAAACCTGTGAAACCCTTGAAGGGCGCAATTATTCGCGCACTGTGATCCTGCCCCTGTTTGCCCGGCTGGGCGCCGCGGACCAGCGCAGGGTTTTCGCGTCCACCGCGGCCCGCAAGATCATCGTGGCCACCAACGTGGCCGAGACGTCCATTACCATACCCGGCATCCGCTACGTCGTGGATACGGGTCTGGCGCGCATCTCCCAGTATCTGCCCCGCTCCCGGACCACCTCCCTGCCGGTGCTGCCCATATCGAGGAGCAGCGCCGACCAGCGCAAGGGGCGCTGCGGGCGGGTGGAGAACGGCGTCTGCATCCGCCTCTACCCCGAGGAAGACTACCTCAACCGGCCCCTGTTCACCCAGCCGGAAATCCTGCGGTCCAACCTGGCCGAGGTCATCCTGCGCATGATTGCCCTCAAGCTCGGCGACGTCGCCGATTTCCCCTTTATCGACCGGCCGGCGGAAAAAAGCATCCGGGACGGGTTTGATCTGCTGGTGGAACTGGGTGCCATCGTGCGCGCAGGTGTCAAGCGAAGAAACGCCCCGGTATACCAGTTGACCGAAAACGGCCGCACCATGGCCCGCATGCCCATCGACCCGCGCCTCTCGCGCATGCTCATCGAGGCGCAAAAGGAAGGCTGCCTGGACCAGCTCGTGATCATCGCCGCCGCCCTGAGCATCCAGGAGGTGCGCGAGCGGCCCCTGGATAAAGCGGCCCTGGCCGACCTGGCCCACCGTCCGTTCGTCGATCCGTTGTCCGATTTTGTCACCATTTTGAACATCTGGCGGGCCATCCACGACCGCTCCGACCGGCCGCGCAGCATGAACGAACTGAAGAAATTCTGCCGGCAACATTTTCTCTCCTTCCGGCGGATCCGCGAATGGCGCGATATCCACCGCCAGATCACGGCGGCGCTCAAGGAGCAGGACAACGGTTCGCAGACAGCCGCCGGCCCGGTGCTGCCGGATGACGCGGCGGCCGGCCAGGATAGCGACGGCGCGTTCCACCCGCTCTATGCCGCCATTCACCGGTCGATCCTGAGCGGTTTTCTCTCCAACATCGCCATGAAAAAGGAGAAGGTTTTTTTCCGGGCGGCCAAGGATCGCGAGGTGATGCTTTTTCCCGGTTCGGGCCTGTTCAAAAACCCGGGCAGTTGGATCGTGGCGGCGGAGATGGTGGAGACCTCGCGCCTGTTTGCCCGCAATGCGGCGGTCGTGGATGTGGCCTGGCTGGAGCCCCTCGGCGGCGACCTGTGCCGGCCCACCTGGTCCGATCCCCACTGGGAGCGCAGCCGCGGGGAGGTGGTGGCCCGGGAGCAGGTGTCCCTCTTCGGCCTGCCTATCGTCCAGGACCGCCGGGTGGCCTTCGGGCGCATCGATCCGCAGCAGGCGTCGGATATCTTTATTCGCAGTGCCCTGGTGGAAGGGGACGTGCGACAGCCGTTGGCGTTCATCCGCCACAATACCGAACTGGTGGAAGAGGTGCGCGGCATGGAGGACCGCATCCGCCGGCGGGATATCCTGGTGGACGACGAGGTGCTGGTGGCCTTTTACAGGGAACGGCTTCCCGGCGTCTGCGACATCCGCACCCTGAAGCATCGCATCCGCAAACAGGGTGGCGACGGGTTCCTGCGGCTGAGCCGGGAGATGCTGGTCCGTTACCTGCCCGATGAAGGCGTGCTGGAGCAGTTTCCCCGCCAGCTGGACCTGGGCCACCGGGTGCTGGACTGCGACTATGTATTCGACCCGGGAACGGAGACCGACGGCGTCACCGTCACCATCCCGGCCGAAACCACCGGAGATGTCCCCCGCGAGCAGCTGGACTGGCTGGTGCCCGGCCTGCTGGCCGACAAGATCACCGCCCTGATCAAAGGGCTGCCCAAAACCTACCGGGTGCGCCTGGTGCCGGTGGCCGATACGGTGCAAACCATTCTGCGCGAGATGCCGCGGGGCCGGGAAAGCCTGCCCGCGGCCCTGAGCCGCTTTATTTTCAAACGACTGCAGGTGGACATCCCGGCGGCGGCCTGGCCCGTGGACGATCTGCCGGACCATTTAAAAATGCGCCTGGCCATCACCGACGCCAAGGGTAAGGTGGTGGCCAGCGGACGGGACGACCGCCTGCTGGACCAGGGCCCGGGAACGCCGGTCCTTCCGTCCGGTCTGAGCGGCCTGAAACACAAATGGGAGCGCGATGACGTCACCGGCTGGGATTTCGGGGACCTGCCCGAGGTGCTGGCCGTCGACGACAAGCAAGGAGCGCCGTGGCGCCTCTATCCCCGGCTGGCGGTTGCCGGTGAGCGTGTCGGTATCAAACTGTTTGCCGATTCCAAGGCGGCGGACGCGGCCCACACCGCCGGGGTGGCGGCCCTGCTGGCCCGCCAGTTTGCCGACGATATCAAACACCTGAAAAAGAACCTCAAGCTGCCGGCCCTGCTCAAGCGCCAGGTCACCTATTTCGGCGGTATGGCGGCTGTCGAGGCCCAGCTTTTCGAGTGCGTCACCCGCGGACTGTTCGCGGTAAACCTGCTGACCGCCGCCCAATACGACGCCCACGTCGAAAAACTGATCGGCATGCGCGTGCACCAGTGCGGCCGGGATCTGTGCGATGCGGTCGTGGCTGTGATCGAGGCCCACCACGAAGCGCAATGCCGGATCCTGGAAGTCGAGCAGAAACGCATCGCCGCACCGGTGGTGGGGCAGTTCCTGCAGACCCTCAAGGATGAGCTGGCCCGCCTGGTGCCCGACAATTTTGTTTCGCTCTACGACCGGCAGCGCCTGTTCCACCTGGTTCGCTACCTGAGGACCATCTCCATCCGCGTGCAGCGCGGCATCACCGACCTGGAAAGAGACCGTTCCCGCCAGGCCCTGGTGGCCCCGTTCATCGAACAGCTGGGCCGCATGCTCGCATCCATGGATCCCGCCACCTCTGCTGAAAAGCGAGCGGCCGTCGAAGATTTCTTCTGGTCCATCGAGGAGTACAAGGTCTCGGTGTTCGCCCAGGAGGTGGGCACCGACGGGCCGGTGTCGGCCAAGCGGCTCAAGAAGCGGATCGGTGAGATCGACCGGATGGTATGAGTGGGTGGGCCGGGATGGAATCCTCCCCGCGGTTTGCCGCGCGGAATGTTCTGCCGGTGACGGCAGTACTTCGCCGCACCGTAAGGATGATAGACGATTCCCTCCTCGTTGTCCGTTTGCAACTGTTGGTAGAATCTGGATCAACCGTACATGGCTGAAGCACAAGTGACCGGATGGATGATGAAAACAGTGCTGTGGATCGTTCTTCCGGCTTTGCTGCTGTTCGCAGGCATCGCCGCGGCTCAGGACCAGGATCGGATGGCAC
>NZ_JBUOIV010000106.1:0-7830 GCF_055467485.1 Desulfosarcina sp.
CGACAGCCACAGGTCGCGCAGCATGATCCCGGAGGGACAGGTCTGCTGGCAGCGGCCGCAAAGCGTGCAGCGGTAAACGGTTTCGCTGAACTGTTTGAGCTGTTCCTCGGTCGGCGCCTTTTTGCCGAAGAACCGGCGCAGGAATCCCGAACGGGACCGCATGATTTTGCGCAGCTCCGCCAGGCGGTGCACGCCGGACAACCGCCCGTCTTCAGCCGCCGCCACCGCCGGGCACACGTCGGCACACAGGCAGCAGTTGGTGCAGGCCTCCAGTTGCAGTATTTCTTTGATGCTGTAGTCGCTTTGAGGCATAGCTTTAGGTGGTTTAGCCGGTTGCCGGTTAGCCGGTTAGCCGGTGAAGTATGGTATTATTCCAGTTTAAATGCGTTGACGGTCTCAACGGGTTAACGGGCCCAACGGGCAAACCGTTTAGTCTTTTTTATACTTTTCGATGTCAGCCAGCAGCCATTTCTCCACCGCCTCCGGCCCGTGAATCAGCGCGTCCACTTCGGCCATGTCGGTCGGCTGGATCTTGTACATCCACCCGTCGCCGTAGCAATCCTGATTGATCAGCGTGGCGCTGGCTTCCAGTTCCTCGTTGCTTTCGATCAGCTCGCCGTTGACCGGCGCAAAGATCTTCCCCAGCCATTTGCCGGATTCCACCTGGGCGAACTTTTTGCCCTTTTTAAGCTTTTTGCCTTCAAACGGCAGTTGAACGAACACGATCTCGCCGGCCATCTGTTGCGCAAAATCATCCATTCCCATCACCAGAATGTCGCCCTCGACCCGGATCCAGTAGTGATTTTCCTCGTAGTACAGATCGTCGGGCATGGTGTATCCCTGGATTTCCATAAGTCACCTCCGTGAAAGATGCTAGGAGGCTGGGAAGCGTGGAGGCTGGATAGATAGAAAAACACCCGACAGCCTCCAAGACTTCCAGCATCCCAGCCTTATACCAACGTTGTAAAAACTCCTTATCGAAGGGTGGGCTGTTACGTGCCGCGGCGAAGTCACGCTGCAAGCGTGACGAAGACGGGTGCCCACCAAACATCACTAATTTCATCTGTCAATGGTGGGCAGAGCCCACCCTACATCAATACTACTTCCGAGTTTCCCAGTTTCTCAGCCTCATAGCCTCCGAGCTTCCCTGCTTCCCGGCCTCCCAGCTTCCTTGCTGTCTGCCGCATTCACCGCCAGCACCACCGGGGCCATGATCATGTGCAGCATGCGGCTGAAGGGCAGGTAGACGACAAACGCCCCGGTCAGCACCGCGTGCAGGTACCACACATAGCCGTATATGCCGGTCAATTCAATACCGGCCAGCAGGCGGCTGATGGCGTCGCCCGCGAAAGCATAAGATGCTCCGGTCGGGCTGCCCGTCATGGTCATCCGCATCCCTTCCAGGACAAAACCGGCGATCATGATGCCGCCCATAAGGGCGTAGGCCGGCCAGTCTGCTGCCGGCAGGCCTGCAGTCGCACCTTCCGGGTGCCGGCTTAATCGGTGGACGATCATGCCCGCAACACCAACAATGACCATCACCCCGCTTAAGTCAAATATAAAAGCGGTCAGGGGATGGTTTTTGTCCAGCATGTCCCAGGTGCCGGGCCACTGGGGCCACTGCAGTGAGGCGGTTAAAGCCCACAAACCCCAGATGAACCGCAACAAAAACGGGTAAAAAACCAAGGCATGCAAAAACCAGCGCTCTTTTGATGCCCGGAAAAGCCGCCTTTGCAGCAAGCCGTCCAGAAACAGGCTGGATAAAATGGCGTTGATCCGGCTTGAAAAAACAGCCCCCATGACGGCCCGGATCGATTGCGCCAATTTGAGTCCGGTGCCGACCGTCGGATCGCCGCCGGAAAACCAAACCGATCCGATAACGACCAGGCCGGCCGCAAACAGCACCAGCGAGAGAACCGTGGTTGCATCGCCGACGGACAGCGTCGCCGCATGGCACGGCATACAGATCAAACTTTTAGCCGGCAGCACCATGGCCGCCGCACCGATTGTGTTGCCCGCGGTGTGGCAGCTGCGGCAGTCGTCTTCTTTCTGCGGGATTTGCATCCCGTGAATCGGACTGATTCTGTCCGCATGGCGTGGCTTGCGCCAGTCAATCCGCCCGCTGGCCGCATCTCTTGCCGGCACGATGCCGTTGAGGTGACAGGCCCCGCAGGCCACGACGGCATGCAGATCGTGGGTCATTTTTTCGTCATGGGGCAGGTGGCATCGGCGGCAGTCTCCGGTCTGCTGGCGGCCGTGTCCGAACTGCGCGGCCTGCGGGTGGCAGAGCCGGCAGTTGACCTCCCGGTGGGGCGTGGCTTCATATTGATCCTCATCGATCAACGCAAAGGAACCGGGCTGGCGATTGGCCGAGCTGTGGCAATGCCGGCAAAGATCATCTATCCGGCTTTCAGCCCCGGCATCAGCGCCGGCAGCGGCCAGGTGACACTGCAAACACGCCTGGTCTTGGTCCGCAAATTCAGGCAGGCGGTCCTGAAACTCATGGCATTGGCTGCATGTTTCTGTGGCCGGGGCATCGGGCGCCGCCGGGCCGTTCTCGCCGTCACCTGATACCTGATAGTGAGGGTCGTGGCATTCGATGCAGAGATCGAAACCCTGCCAGGGGATTGCCTCCCGGCCGGCGTGGCTGCCTTCGGCGATTTCATCTGAGACCGCTTCATGGCAGGCGGCGCACTGTTCGGCCTTAAAAAATTCCGCCAAGCTCCGGTTGACGTCGACCGGATCCGGATGGCGCCTTCTCTCGCCGACATCTTGGTGGCAGTCCTGGCAGGACAGCTGCCCGTGGACGGATACATGAAACCGCTCATGGTCGATCAGCCACGATGCCTGCGCAGCGTCGGACTGCCACAGCAGGATTAGTGTTGATATTGCAACGATTAGGATATTTAGTCTGGCAGACATTTAACAACTCATCCGGTAGCTCAGACCTAGCAAATAATGGCGACTTCTACCCGAGCAGCGGGTTGGACCTCTCGTAGGTTGGGTTGAGCCTGCGCCAAGATTTGTTGGGTTTCGTTACACTCAACCCAACCTACCCGGCTGCATGTCAGATCGAGAAAATCGCGGTTGAAAACCGCTCCCACAGCCCATGTCAGCACTATGAACGTATGCGTTATATTTTCCGATCAAACTGAGCGACGGCGGAACACCCGACACCTTGTATGAATCTTCATTTGGCTTGAGCAGCAAAAATATTAAACATGGAACATCGAACGTCCAACGTCGAACATCCAATGCAGAGTCGCTTTGCTCAATCTTTTAATAGACAGAATACATTATTCGATGTTGGATGTTCAGTGTTCGATGTTCGATGTTCATTGGTTTCTTTTTCGATTAGACCGGCCGTTTTTTTGGCCGGCGGTCAGCCTTCGTCGGAACCTCTGACACCTGACACCTGAAACCTGAAACTCCCTATGGACCAACACTCCAGTACTCCAGTACTCCATTACTCCACTACGCCACCGCTCCAACCCGCCCTCATCAACCGCTACTTCTTGGGCAAGTAAAGCGCCCATTTATCCGCGTCCCGGGCGGCATCCACGACGGCTTCCGAGAACGTGGGATGAATCCGCATGCCGGCGGCCAGCTCATCGGTGGTATATTCCAGCTGCATGGCCAGCACGGCTTCACCGATCAGCTCGGTGGCATGCGGGCCGACGATGTGCACCCCGTAGATGATGCGGTATTCGGCGTCGGCCACGATCTTTACCGCCCCGAAGGTTTCGCTGCGCGCAATCGAATATCCGTTGATGGCGTAAGGAAAATATCCGACATCAATGTCCAGGTCCCGGTTTTCCGCCTGTTCCTCGGTCAGGCCCACCGAGGCCACTTCCGGATCGCTCCAGGTGCCCCTGGGTATCAGCTCAAACGGAAATTTAGACTTGTCTCCCAGAGCGTTTTCAGCCGCTTTGACCGCCATGGCAGATGCGGCGTGGCTTTGCATGGTTCCGCCGGTGGCGTCTCCGATGGCATAGACATTGCGATTGGTGGTGCGCAGATAGTCGTCCACGCGAATGGACCCGTCCTCATCGAGCCGGACGCCGGCCTGCTCCAGCGCCAGATCCGCCGTATTCGGCTTGCGGACTCCGGCCATCACGCGTTCGACTTCCACCGATCGGCTTTTCTTTCTGGCGGCCAGCTCACAGGCAAATTTCTTTTTGGTTCCCTGAACGGCGGTTAGGGTCGCACGGGTAATCACTTCAATGCCGTCGTTGCCCAGCGCCTGGGCCAGCCGCTGGCCGGAATCCTGATCTTCATGCGGCAGCACATGCCGGTCTTCGGTGGCCAGGTAGACTTTGCTGCCGAAGGTGTTCAACAGGCCGGCCATCTCCACCTCGATGGTTCCGGCCCCATAAATCAGCACCGAGGCCGGCACCTTTTGCATGTCAAGGATATCGTCGGTGGTCAGCAATGCGTTGGAAAGCCCCTCGATGTCGGGCACCGCCGTGTGGCCGCCGCTGGCGATGACAAACTTTTTGGACGGGTACGACTTGCCGTCGACATCGATCTCGGACGGGTTTTTAAAGGCAGCATGGCCTTTGATGACTTCGACGCCGTTGTTTTGCAGCAGGCCCTCCATGCCCAACCGGATTTTCTCGCAGGCGCTGTTTTTGTTTTCAACAATGGTTTTAAAGTCGATTTTTTTGATATCGGCTTGAATGCCGAAGGCATCCCCCGCCCGAACCCGGCGCAGGGTTTCGGCGGCCTTCAGCCAAACTTTAACCGGGATGCAGCCCCGGTTGACGCACACCCCGCCCAGCTGATCTTTTTCGGCCACGGCGACTTTCGCGCCCAGTTGAGCGGCCCGAATCGCCGCGGCATAACCGCCGGCGCCGCCTCCGATGACAATCACGTCGTGCATTATATCCTCCCATCTACAATTCGGAAAATTCCGATCCTAGGATTCCTTGAGACTGCCCATCCATCAAACCCGAGAAAAGGTTTCAGGTGTCAGGTGTCAGGCACAAGAAAAGCAGTGCGTTTGATCCAAGATGACCCAGCGGGAATTCATAGAGCGGATTTCCGTGCCCACACGTGCGGATCGGGGACGGAGGCCGACCTTACGCCAGCTCAAGACCAAAATTTCTTTTTTGATTCGTTATTCCCTTTTTACAGCTTCTTTTATCGATTAAACTAGTTGCTCTGTTGCAGAGGCTGGGTTGACACCTGACACCTGACACCTTCCGTTATCCAATCAGCGTTTGCGGGTTTTCCAGACCGTGCTTGATGCGGTTGACGAACCTGGATCCCAGCACCCCGTCCACGGCGCGGTGGTCGGCCGACAGGGTCATGCTCATGGTGTCGCGAACCTGAAATGAGTTGTCTTCTGCAACCATCAGCTGCTTGCGCACGGATGCGACTGCCAGGATGGCCGTCTCGGGCGGGTTGATGATGGCAACGAAATTGTCGACATCGAGCATGCCCATGTTCGACACGGTGAAGGTGCCCGGCGTCAGGCTGGCCTGTTTGCCGGCCTTGGCCAGGGTGGCGAGCTCTTTGGTCTTTTTGGCAATGCCCTTGAGCGACAGGTTGTCCACTTCGGCCAGCACCGGCACCACCAGACCGTCCTCCAGGCTGACGGCCACCCCGATGTTGATGTCTTCCAGGTAGACCAGATTGTCTTCGTCAATTTTGCAGTTTACCTGGGGGAAATCTCCCAGGGCAATGGCCGCCGCCTTGACCACCATGTCGTTCAGCGAGACCCGGCTGTCTTTGTCGAGTTTTGCATTCAATGCCTTGCGCTGAGCGATCGCTTCGGTCATGTCCACCGTAACGGTGACGTAAAAATGCGGGATGGTCTGCTTGCTTTGCTGCAGCCGCCGGGCGATCACCTTGCGCAGGCGGCTCATGGGCACGGTCTGGCCGCGCAGGGCCGGCGAACCGGCCGCCGGTGCCGGCGGTATCGCTTCGGCGGCAAGCGGTGCGGCCGAAGCAGCAGCCGGCGACGCTGCCTCTTGATCAAGATAGGCTTGCACGTCTTTTTCGATAATCCGGCCTTTCGGTCCGGAGCCTTCCACCAGGGAAATGTCAATGCCATGCTGGGCGGCCAGTTTTTTGGCCCGTCCGGAAGCCTTGACCCGGCCCGGTTTGCCCATGCCCTTGGCGGCCATTTTCTTTTTCAAGGCGGCGACATCGACGCCGGCATCTTTTTGGTCAGGTTTGGCGGCTTTCCTTTCAACGGCGGTATCGTCTTCGTCATCATCGAGTTCGATGCTTTCGCCGGCCGCCCCCACGAAGCCGATGGTCGAAAATACGCGGGCCACCTTGCCCGCGGGCACCACGATTTTCAGCAGCACACCGTCGACGGGAGATTTGACTTCAAAAACCGCCTTTTCGGTTTCGACCTCGCAGATGACTTCATCTTTTTGAACAGGATCGCCTTCGGCCTTGTGCCAGCGCAGCACCCGGCCTTCGGTAATATCCTGACCGCCCTGGGGCATAATAATTTTTTCAGCCATGTTTGCTCCTCGCTATCATTGGTAAACATTCAGAATTAGGATCTATATTGATGTATAGCAGCGTTTGAAAACTTCGGCAATGGAGTATTGGAGTATTGAAAAAAAGCACTATGTTTTTAGTAATTTATCCCAACACTCCAGGACTCCAACACTCCAGGACTCAACGACTCGAGATTGAATTGTGACTTACATTGTTTCCAGAATCCCCTCGATAATATCCTCAACCGACGGCACGCAGGCCTTTTCCAGTTCCAGGTTGTAGGGGATGGTGGTGTTCTTGCCGCAGATGCGCTTGACCGGACCGTCCAGGTCGTCATAGGCCTCTTCCATGATCATGGCGGCAATGTCCCCGCCGACGCCGCCCCGTTTGACCGCCTCGTGAACCACGATGGCCCGCCCGGTTTTTTCCACCGATTCCAGGATGGTTTCCTTGTCCAGCGGGGTCAGGGTTCTGAGATCCACCACCTCGACGCTGATGCCTTCTTTGGCCAGAATCTCCGCAGCCTCCAGGCATTTCAAGGTCATGTAAGAATAGGTAACCAGGGTGATGTCGTCGCCGGCATGTTTGATGTCCGCCTGGCCCAGGGGGACGATGTAGTCATTATCGGGAACCTCCCCCTTGGTCATATAAAGCTGTTTGTGTTCGATAAATATGGTCGGGTTGTCGTCGCGAATCGATGCCTTCAGCAGCCCCTTGGCGTCATAGGGGGTTGCCGGCATGACGACCTTCAAGCCGGGGATGTGATAAAACAGGGCCTCCAGGCTCTGGGAATGCTGACCGGCCAGGCCGTTGCCCGCGCCCCCCTGGGTTCTCAGCACCATGGGGACTTTGCCCTGCCCACCGGACATAAATTCGTACTTGGCGGCCTGGTTGATGATCTGGTCCATAATCAGGCCGGTAAAATCGACAAACAGGATTTCCACCACCGGCCGTGTACCGACCAGGGCGGCGCCCACACCGCACCCGGTAAACGATGCTTCCGAAATCGGGGTGTCCATGACCCGTTCCGGGCCGAATTCCTTGTACAATCCTTCCGTCACTTTGAAGGATCCGCCGCGTTCGGCAATGCCCTCCCCCAGCGTGAACACGAGCGGGTCCCGCCGCATTTCCTCAAAAAGCGCCTGGTTCAGCGCTTCGCGATACATTATCTCTGCCATGGTATGTCTCCTATTAAGGTTGAACGGTTCAAGGTTCAACGTTCAAGGTTAAAAAACCCGGATAGTATGATTTATCAATGGTGTCAGGTCTATAGTTGCTCTATATCTGTTTCACAAAGGAGGTATAACGGACTATCGAGTTATTGCACGGTACGGTTTCCAGTCTTGATCAGCGTTAACCTTTAAACCTTGA
>NZ_JBUOIV010000107.1:0-7791 GCF_055467485.1 Desulfosarcina sp.
TCCAGCATACCGTTCAGGTTGCTGCCGTTTTGCGTGGTCCCGCAATGAAAGGCCACGTAGGCGCCTGCCTGGTTGGCCACCTCGATGGCCGCGGCTGTGGTAACCGGGCTCAGGGGCTGATGCCCGCCCAGCAGCTTGAGGCCGAAAGCCCCGGCTTTCAGGGACTTTTCCAGGTAATCCGCCAACTCCGCCCTGCCGGCATCGGGGCCGTTGATGCTGACCCCCGGATCGAGGCGGTTCAACGGTGCCACGCTGATGCCTGATCCCGCAACAGCCATGCCCTCGATCACATCTTCCACGAAACCGCCGCAGTCCAGGGCACAGGTGACTCCGGAGCGCGCCAGCATCTGAAATCCGACAGCCCGTTTCACCGGTGTCAGATGCACGTGGGTGTCCACCAGACCCGGCAAAACGAGTTTGCCGCCGGCCGAAAACATTTCCCTGGCCCTGTCCGGATCGATTTCATTATCCACCCGGACCACCTTGCCGCCCGCCAGCGCCAGGTCGAACCGCCCTTCGCGCTTCTGCGCCGAATCCACCAAATAACCATCTTTGATCAGCAGATCATATTTTTCCATGATAAATGCCTTTTTATGTTTGATCTAAACCCTGCAACTCGCAAGAAAAATCCGGATAGTTTCTACCGGTCCCTAGTTTCTGTGAAAGGAACACTCACCCCCGGTCCCGCCTATGTCTTCCGCTTTCTTTTGTGACCCAGCATCACCCGGGGATCGAACATATCCCTCAATGAGTCGCCGACCATGTTGAACGCCAGGACGGTAAATGTGAGGGCAAGTCCCGGGAAAAGCGCCATCCACCGGCTCTGCAGGATATTGGCGACGCCTTCCCGGATCATATTGCCCCAGCTGGGGGTGGGCGGCTGGATGCCGAAACCTAAAAAACTCAGGGACGCTTCCATGCGTATCGCCCCGGCAATGCTGAGCGTGCCCATGATAACAATGGGGCCGATGATGTTCGGCAGGATGTGGCCGAAGGTGATTCGCAGATCTCCGGCGCCCAGCGCCCGGGTGGCCCTGACGAAATCGAGATTCCGGATCGCCATGGTGGGCCCGCGTGCCAACCGGATGTACTGAGGGACATGGGAAATCCCGATGGCGAGGACGACCTTGTAAATGCCCTGGCCCAGCAGTGTCACGATCATCAATCCCAACAGCAGCGCCGGAAACGACAGCATGATGTCCACGATCCAGGACACCACCCGGTCGACATTGCCCAATTTGTAGCCGGCCAGCACACCGATGGGCACACCGATGCCCATGGAGACCAGCACGGAAAAAACGCCCACCAGCAGGGCCGGCCGGGTACCCCAGATGATGCGGCTGAATAGATCCCGGCCGAATTCATCCGTTCCGAACAAATATTTGAATGTGGGCCCTTTGAAGGAATGCAGAATGTGCTGTTCGCTGAAGTCGTACGGTGCCAGCCACGGAGCCAGCAAAGCGACAACCAGAAGCCCGACAATGATAAAAAAGCCGCACAAGGCCGTCTTATCCTGCTTGAGGACTCGCCAGATGTCTTTGATTAAAAGGAGGCCGGAACCGCCTCTGACGCGTTGCTTTCCGGCGGCCCGGCGGGATGGGGCCATGGCCGTGCTCTGGTTGGCTTTATTCATACTTGACCCTCGGATCGAACAGGGAATAGGTCAAATCGACGATCAGGTTGACGATCACCACGATAAATGCAAAGACCACCAGCCCGGATTGGATGAGCGTGTAATCCCGCTGGCTGATGGCCCCCACGAGCAGTTTTCCGAGTCCGGGCCGGTTGAAAACCGTTTCCGTCAGGATCGCGCCTCCCAGGATGGTGCCGGTATACAATCCGATGGCGGTGATAACCGGGATCATGATGTTTTTCAGAACATGCTTGAAGTGCACTGTGCTGGGTTTGAGGCCCTTGGCCAATGCGGTGCGCACGTAGTCCTCGTTCAGGGCTTCCAGCATGGAGGAACGGGTCAGGCGTGTGACGTAGCTTGCCTGGATCAGGCCCAGGCTCAAAGCCGGCAGGATGAGCTTGTAAATATGTTCGCTGAAACTGCCGGTCCGGACCTGGTGGATGACGGGAAACCAACCCAATTCGACTGAAAACACCAACAGCAGGATGACGCCCAGATAAAATGCCGGAAAAGAAAACCCGGCCAGCGCGACAATGCGGCTGACATAATCGACCGCCGTGTTCTTGCGGATTGCGGCCCAGACCCCCAGGGGAATGCCGATGAGCGCGCCGAGGATCGTCGAGGATATCGCCAGGTTGAAGGTGTAGGGGAACAGACTCCAGATCTGTTCGGCAATGGGCTGGTTGGTGATCATGGAACGTCCCAGATTGCCCCGGACCAGCCGGCCGACGAATTCGAGGTACTGCTTCAGAAGAGGCCGATCCAGTCCCATGTCCCGGCGAAATGCCTGCAGGGCTTCCTCGGTGGCGTATGTCCCCAGCACGACCTGGGCCGGGTCCGATGGAATCACCCGCATGGCGAAGAAAACGATGGTGGCGACCGCCAGCATGATAATGACGGCCGACATCAAACGCTTGGCGATGTAAATTCCCATCCTGTTGTACCCCCCTGGGACCGGGGACACATATCTGTCCACGGTCTGTTAGCTTATGTCACTCTAAATGATCAATTAGGGTGTAACTTTTTGAGCGGTCTCGCGAATATCGTAAAACGACCAGCTCTTCTGCTGAAATCCCAGATCCAGCTTTTTGGATTTGGCCATCGCATACAGCCGGGTAAACAGCGGATAGGATACCGCATCTTTTTTGATCTGCTTCTGGGCGGCCACCCACAGGGTTTTCTGTTTTGCCACATCCAGTTCGTAGCGGGCATCGTCGATATATTTATCCACCCCGGGCAGTGCCTCGCCATAGTGGGAAAAATTGATGATGGCGGTGGGTTTGCCGATAATGGAATCCGAGTGATAAAACTGGGTCAGGTAGATGTTGCCCGTCAGCGGGTAGCGGTAGGCTCCGTAGATGACAACCGGGTTGGCGTCCTTGCGGATCAGCTTGTGATAGGTGGGATGATCCACGACATTCAAATCCAGCTGAACGCCGATCTTTTTCCACTGCTCCTGAATCACCTGCATCGGCGGCAGATAGATGTTGGAATTGGAAATGTTCATGCTCGTTTTAAAGCCGTCGGGATATCCGGCCTCCGCCAGCAGATTTTTGGCTTTGGACGGATCGTATTCATAGTGCGCCACATCGTCGGTATGACCGACGTATCCGGCCGGCAGGGGGCTGTCCTCCGCTTTGGCCACGTCCTTGCCCAGGTAATTAATAATTTCTTCCCGGCTGATTGCGTGACACAGGGCCTGGCGGACTTTGATGTCATCGAGGGGCGGCTTTGTCAAATTGAAATGCAGGACGAACATGTTGGCCGGCGACGTCAGATTGACATCGAATCCGGCCTTGCCGAGCCGGTCGATCCATTCCTGTTTGGCCGGGATGTTGATGGCGTCGACTTCGCCGTTTCGCAGTGCCAGCTCGCGGGTGGAGTTGTCCGGCAAAAAGGACACGACCACCGTCTCCAGTTTAGGCTTGCCGCGCCAGTAGTCCGGATTGGCCTTCAGCGTGAAGCTTTCCCGGGGCTTGTAGCTGCTGAACTGAAAGGGGCCCGTCCCGACGGGGTGATATGTCAGGTCCTTGCCCATTTTTTCGGCGGCTTTTTTGCAGACAATATAGCCGGCCTGGTAATCCACCAGCAGCGCCGGCAGATCGGGGACCACGTTATTGGTTTTGATCTGTACGGTGTAAGGATCGATCGCGGTCACACTCTCGACGGCGGCCAGATTCTTGCGAAACGGCGAGCCCACGTCCGGATTGAGCAGACGTTCGATGGAAAATTTAACATCTTCGGCGGTGAATTCGCCGTAGTTTTCGTGCCAATGAACGCCTTTGCGCAGGTAAAACGTCCAGGTCAACTTGTCTGAAGAAACCTCCCAGCGGGTGGCCAGGGAAGGCTCGATCCTTTCGATGTCGATCTCACCGGCAGGATGCCGCAGCAGGGACTCGTAGACCATCCGGACGATGGGGGCCTCACCGATTTTAACGGCAAAATGCGGGTCCACCGTTCCGATGTCGTCGACGCCCACCGCCAGCCGGGCTGTTTGATCCTCGGACGCTGCCGCCGGGGATACCAGAATCAGAGCCGCCATGACGACCGGCCAGAACCAGTTTCGGCAAATGAAATTCCCTTTCATACGAACCTCCTTTCTTTAAGCGATTGCTGCCTGTTTACGACCCGTTTAATGGAAAGAAACAGGCCACTGAATGCCCCCTTCTTATTTCTGCGATAACGGGGCCTTTGTCGCGACAGATCTGCTGCCGATAGCTGCAGCGGGGATGAAACCTGCAGTTTGCCGGCGGATCGATGGGCGACGGCACATCTCCGCCGAGCTTTGCCCGCTTTTTCTTCTGCAGCGGGTTGGCCACCGGTACGGCCGCCAGCAAAGATTCGGTATATGGGTGGCAGGGCCGGCGGTATAGCTCCTCGGACGGCGCCAGCTCCACCACCTGACCGAGGTACATCACCGCGATGCGATCGCTGATATGGCGCACCACGCTGAGATCATGGGAAATGAAGATATAGGTCAGGTGGAGCTGATTTTGAAGGGTCACCAGCAGGTTGAGGATCTGGGCCTGAACCGAAACATCCAGGGCGGATACCGGCTCGTCGGCAATGATCAGCTTGGGATTCAATGCCAGGGCCCGCGAAATACAGATGCGCTGCCGCTGCCCGCCGCTGAATTCATGCGGATACCGGTGCCTGTGTTCGGCACGCAATCCCACAACGGAAAGAAGCTCCTGCACCCGCTCCACCCGTTCGTCAGCAGTCAGAAGTCCGTGGATGCGAAAGGCTTCCTCGATGATCTGACCGATGGACTTGCGGGGATTCAACGATGAATAAGGATCCTGGAAGATGATCTGCATATCCCGCCGCAGCTGCCGCATGGACTTGTTGTCCAGCGCCAGAATATCCCGGCCTTCGAACGTTATCCGGCCGGAAGTCGGCTCTTCCAGCCGCAAAACACAGTTTCCCAGGGTGCTTTTTCCGCAGCCGGACTCGCCCACCAGCCCGATGGTTTCACCCGGGCGCACCGTCAGATTCACTCCGTCCACGGCCTTTACAAAATTGGCGCTCCGGCCGAAAAACCCTTTGCCGACCGGAAAATATTTTCTGAGATTTTCGATGTTCAGAATATCGCTGTCAGGCATAGTGCCAACACCTCACCTGTTGGTCGTCACCGGTATCGATGAGCCGGGGATCCTCCCGGCAGCAGCGTTCGAACACCCGGCTGCACCGGTCTTGAAAAGCGCATCCCTCGGGAAGATCGAGCAAGCCGGGGACCACCCCTGAGATGGTCTGCAGCATCCGGTCCGGCGGAACCGGCTGATCTATTTTCGGAATCGAAGCCATCAGTCCCAGCGTGTAAGGATGCTTCGGCCGGCTGAAAAGCGCTACCACACCGGCATGTTCGACGAGTTTTCCGGCATACATTACCGCCACCCGCCGGGTCATCTCGGCCACGACGCCCAGGTCGTGGGTGATTAACAGAATGGACGCGCCGAAGTCCTGCTTGAGGTCGTTCATGAGCTCGAGAATCTGGGCCTGAATCGTTACATCCAGGGCCGTGGTGGGCTCGTCTGCAATGATCAGTTTCGGGTTGCAGGCCAGGGCCATGGCAATCATGACGCGTTGGCGCATGCCGCCGCTCATCTGGTGGGGATATTCGTCGATCCGCTTGGCCGGATCGGGGATGCCGACCTTGGCCAGCATTTCAGTGGATTTCTCGAGCGCTTCACGCCGGTGCAGGCGCTGGTGAAGGCGATAGGCCTCCGCGATCTGGCTGCCGACCTTGAAAACGGGGTTCAGGGAGGTCATCGGTTCCTGAAATATCATGGAGATACGGTTGCCCCGGATGCGTCTGATCGCTTCGTCCGACAAACCGAGCAGATCCTGCTCTTCAAAGATAATTCTTCCCTGGGTGATTCGGCCGGTGGGCTCTGGAATCAAGCGCATGATAGACAGGGCGGTTACGCTTTTACCGCAGCCCGACTCTCCCACAAGACCCAGCGTCTCTCCCCGGTCAATGTTGAGATCCAGTCCGCTGACGGCGTTCACCACGCCCTCGTCAGTGAAAAAACAGGTATGCAGGTCTTCTATGCACAGCAGGAGTTCAGCCATTTATCATCCCGGACCCGGATTGGTTTTTGGCGTTCCAGAGATAGTCAGTCCGCTTCCTTGGTGCCTCACGGAAATGCGAACGCTCCTTCCTCCTTCCATAGAGTCGGAGTTTTTCAGTAAGCTTTCTGGAATAAAGCGAGGACGATTTTTCCAGTCATTTAAATCCGAAATTCGAAACTCGAAGCATGAAACAAATTTAAAGGAAAAGATTCAAATAACAGAAACCAAGTAACGGCAAACTTTTTCGAGTCCACTTCTAAATGTGGCGGCTTAATCCAGAAATCCAGATCCCACCATGCGCCTATTGCCCCACCTCGTGTTCGGCCAGGGCTTGCCAGTCGAATTGTACGCCATGACCGGGCCGGTCCGGAGCAACGGCTTCGCCATCTTCGATCTTCAAAGGACTTTCGATAAACCGCTCGAGCCCAAACCCGTGCACTTCCAGGTATACTCCGTTGGGCACCGCCGCCAACAAATGGACATGCAGATCGTGGACACCGTGGGATGTGACGGGCAGATGGCAAGCCTGCGCCATCTTGGCAACCTGCAGCCATGCCGTTATACCGCCCATGTTAGACAGGTCCGGCTCGGGAAAATCCAGGCACCCCCGTGAAAGATATGACTGAAATTCATAAACGCTGTGCAAATTTTCACCGGCGGCGATCGGCAGGCCCCCCTCCCGTGCGACGCGCACGTGTCCGGCGACGTCATCGGGGACAATCGGCTCTTCCAGCCACAGGACCTCGAATTCACTAAAGGCCCGGGCAGCGCGGATGGCCTCATCCACGCGCCACTGCATATTGGCATCCACCATCAACATCACATCCGGACCGATCAACTCACGCATGGCCTGCACCCGGGCGACATCTTCATGCAGCCGGGGACGGCCGACTTTCATCTTGATGGCACGAAAACCGTTGGTAATGTGATGCCGAGTCTGATCGAGCAGCTGATCTAAGGGATGGTATAAGTCCACGCCGCCTACATAGGCCTGGACCCGGTTGGATTTTCCCCCGAACAGGCGCCACAGGGGTTCGTTATGCAGGCGGCCTTTTAAATCCCAGAGGGCGACATCCACCGCAGAAATGGCAAAAACAACGATGCCGCCGCGGCCCACCCAATGCAAACGGTGCCACATGTTTTGCCACAATCTTTCGATACCGCGGGCATCGGACCCGAGCAGGATCTTTCTGATGTCGTGGTTTATCAGGACTTGTACTGCTTTACCACCGACACCGACGGTATAGGTGTAGCCGATACCCTCCATGCCCGAATCCGTGATGATGCGCACGGTGATCAATTCAAAGTCGGGCATTTCTCCATGGGTTGCGTCAGACAGCACGACAGGCAATGGAATCCGGTAAAGATTGCAGTGGATGTCTTTTATCTGCATGATGTCTCCCGGTAGTATGAAGTTTCTGTTTTTGATTAGAGTGGCCGTTTCTTTTGGCCGGAGGCTGGAAGCATTGGTTATTGAGATACACAAATTTTATCGACTCGGCAAGCAAATAATCCACCGGCCGGGCCGGTGGATTATTTGAAGGATAGACGCTATTCTGTTGGGCGGAACAGCACGGTAACATGGA
>NZ_JBUOIV010000108.1:0-7285 GCF_055467485.1 Desulfosarcina sp.
ATCGACAATTTATTGCGGCTGTTAACGCTTGTGTTGATAATTCTTAGGTTTTCCGCCGCACGCAGATCCGTGTTCAGATGTCAGAAATTAGCACCTCGCTTCCCTGACACCTGAAACCTAAAGCCGATAAACTACGCTTGAGTCGCCCCGCCGGGCCAATTTTCACACACGCAGTATCGGAAAAAGCGAGGATACGACTATCAATAGTTCGAGCAAATCAATTGAAACATTAAATAAATATACAAAGATATTATATATGAATACCCCGTCCATTCGAATAAAAGGCGCCCGCCAGCACAATCTCAAGAGTCTGGATCTGGATATCCCGCTCAATCAAATCACCGTCGTCACCGGAGTCAGCGGATCGGGCAAATCCTCGCTGGCCTTTGACACCCTGTATGCCGAGGGTCAACGCCGCTATGTGGAGACGTTCTCCCCCTATGCCAGGCAGTTCATGGATCGCATGGACCGGCCCCAGGTCGATAAGATCGAAGGCATTCCGCCGGCCATTGCCATCGACCGCAAAGATCCGGTTCGCACGTCGCGCTCCACCGTGGGCACCATGACCGAAATCACCGACTACGTGAAGCTGTTGTATGCGCGTTTGGCCCAGCTCCACTGCCGCTCCTGCGGCCGGCCGGTGGAACCGGAAACCCCGGCCCGGGTCTGGCGTCTGCTCGAAGACCAGCCGGCCGGATCACATGTGGCCATTACCTTTCCGTATATGATCAACGGCGCTTCGGCGGACGAAGTTCGCCAGGCGCTGATGCAGATGGGCTTCGACCGCCTCTTTGTCGCCAACCGAATCATCCAACTGGAGGACTGGCAGCCCGACCGACATCAAAAGGAGATCCCGGTGCTGGCCGACCGGCTCATCCTGCGGCCTTCGGATAAGGCCCGGGTGCTCGACTCCCTGGAGCTGGCTTTCCGGTTCGGCGGAGGCCGCCTGGACGTCTGGATTCAGCCGGATGGGCACTATGCCTTCAGCAGCCGGCTGGAGTGTGCCCGCTGCAATATCGAATACGCCCCGCCGATGCCCAATCTGTTTTCCTTCAACAGCCCCGCGGGCGCCTGTGACAGCTGCCGGGGCTTCGGCCGCACGATCGGCATCGACATGGATCTGGTGATTCCGGACCACTCGCTGTCCCTGGCCCTGGGTGCCATCAAACCCTTCGGCACTGCCGACAACGGGCGCGTGGAGTTTGAGGACCTGATGAATTTCTGCCGGCGCCGGAAGATTCCGACCACCATCCCATGGCGCAAGCTGAAGACGGCCCATAAAAATGCCATTATCAAAGGAACGTCCGACTACTACGGCGTCGAAGGGCTGTTCCGCTGGCTGGAATCCAGAACCTATAAAATGACGGTGCGGGTATTTCTGTCCCGTTACCGCGCCTACGATGTCTGCCGGCAATGCCACGGTTCGCGCTTTAAGCCCGAGACCCTGCTGTACCGTCTCGAGGGCTGCAATATCGCTCAAATTTATGCCATGAATGTCTCCCGGGCCCTGGCCTTTTTCGCTAACCTGAGCTTGCCTGAGCGTGATGAAGCCGGTTTGATGGTATTGGAGGAAGTCAACAATCGTCTGAATTATCTCAGGGATGTCGGATTGGCGTATTTGACCCTCGATCGCCAATCCCGCACCCTGTCCGGCGGCGAGGTCCAGCGGGTCGCCCTGGCCTCCGCCCTGGGATCGTCGCTGGTCAATACGCTCTATGTCCTGGACGAGCCCAGCATCGGCCTGCACCCCCGCGACAATCACCGCCTGATTCGCATATTGAAAGGGCTGCGCGATTTATCAAACACCGTCGTGGTGGTGGAACACGACCCCGAAATTATTCGCGAAAGCGACAACCTGCTGGACCTGGGTCCCCAGGCAGGTGAGCAGGGCGGCCAGGTCATGTATTTCGGGCCCACCGCCAACGTCGATGGATCCCTGACCGGGCAATACCTCAGGGGCCGCCGCAAAATTCCGTCTGCCGGAAGTCGGCGCCGTCCACAGCCCGGTCGCTGGCTGAAGATCAAGGGTGCGGCGGAAAACAACCTCAAAAACATCGACGTTGACATTCCGCTGGGGATGTTTGTCTGCCTGACCGGTGTTTCCGGATCCGGCAAATCAACGCTGGCGGAAGAAATCCTGTACAAGGCCGCCAAGCGGACCCTGGGAAACCAGGAGGGGCGGCCCGGCAAACATGCATCCATCAGGGGGCTGGACCACATCAGCGATGTCGTGCTGGTGGATCAGCGCGCCATCGGCCGCACCCCGCGGGCCAATGCCTTGACATATACCAAGGCCCTGGACCCGGTCCGCCGTCTGCTGGCAGACACTGCCGAGGCCCGGGCCGCCGGGCTGGGGCCGGGTCATTTTTCCTTTAACGTGGCGGGCGGTCGTTGCGAGACCTGCAAAGGCGATGGGTTTGAGAAGGTGGAGATGCAGTTTTTGTCCGACGTGTTTATCACCTGTCCGGACTGCCGCGGCAAACGCTTCAAATCCGATGTGCTGGATGTCCGCTACCGGGGAAAAAGCATCCATGATATCCTGAGCCTGACCGTAAACCAGTCCCTGGCCTTTTTCAAAGACCAGCAAAAGATTACCGGTGCCCTGCAGCCCCTGGCTGACGTAGGGCTGGGTTATATCCGCCTGGGACAGCCGATCAACACCATGTCCGGCGGCGAAGCCCAGCGCCTCAAACTGTCCCGCTACGTCAAAATCGAATCGCTGACGGCCGCAGCGAAACTATTCATATTCGACGAGCCGACCACCGGCCTGCATTTTGATGATATCGGAAAGCTGCTGGCCGCATTGCAGCGGCTGGTGGAAGGCGGCCACACGGTATTGGTGATCGAACACAATATGGACGTGGTGAAAACCGCCGACTGGGTCATCGATCTGGGGCCGGAAGGCGGAGATGAGGGCGGCCGGGTCGTGGCGACCGGCCCCCCCGCAGAAGTGGCCAAAAACAGTAAATCACACACCGGCCGGTTTCTAAAAGCCTATCTGAAAGAAACGGGCCGGTTGAAGCGCCCCAGAGCAGCTGCTGGTGGCGTTGCTGAACCGCTGGCGTCATTTGGCAATCTGCCGCCGGCCAATGCAATTGCCTTAAAAGGTGCCCGGGAGCATAATTTAAAGGACATCGACCTGCAGCTGCCCCACAATGAACTGGTGGTCTTAACCGGCGTGTCCGGCTCCGGCAAGTCCACCCTGGCCTTTGATATTTTATTTGCCGAAGGCCAGCGCCGCTATCTTGAAAGTCTGGCGCCTTATGTGCGCCAGTACATGAAGATTCTGGAGCGGCCGGAAGTCGACCTGGTGACCGGATTGGCGCCGACGGTGGCCATCGAGCAGCGCAGCAGCTATGCCAGCCGGCGATCCACCGTGGCCACCCTGACCGAGATCTACCATTATTTGCGCCTGCTTTACAGCAAGCTCGGCAACCAGCACTGCCCGGGATGCGGCCGCAAATTATCGGCCCAGACCCAGACGGCCATTGTCGATCAAATTCGCCGCCGCTACCCCGCAAAATCAGCCACCGTCTTGGCGCCGAAAGTGTTTGGCCGCAAGGGGTTTCACAAAGATTTGCTGGCCCGCGCGCGCAAAAAAGGAATTAAAAAGGCCCGTATCGACGGTAAGATGACGGCCCTGACCGAGGGCCTGGCGCTAAGCCGCTACCACGAGCACAACATCGATCTGGTCATCGGGCGCCTGCCGGACGAAGACCTGGAAGGACTGGTAGACCGGGCCCTGAAGGAAGGCAACGGCACCCTGGTAGTTGTCGATCGCCGGCGCCAAGACGATGTATTCAGCCTGCACGGTATCTGTCCCGGCTGCGGTATCGGTCTTGAAAGCCTCGATCCGCGCCTGTTTTCCTTCAACAGTCAGCAGGGCGCCTGTTCGAAATGCGGCGGACTCGGCACCATTGGCGACGACGAGGATGATGGCGACGTCGATCTGAAGGTGTGCCCTGCATGCGGCGGTAGCCGCTTGAAGCCCCAGGCCCTGGCCGTCAAGGTCGGCAGCCACAGCATCTGGGACCTCACCCGCAGGCCGGCGCGCGATGGCTATGAGATCATCAAAAAACTGAAGTTCAGCCCCCATGACAAACCGGTGGCCGAGCCCATCGTGGCCGAACTGCTCACCCGCCTGGCACTGCTGAATCAGCTGGGGTTGTCCTATCTGTCCCTGGCCCGCAGCGGCAACACCCTTTCCGGCGGCGAGGCACAGCGGATTCGCCTGGCCGCTCAGCTGGGCTCAAACCTTACCGGCGTATGCTATATCCTGGATGAGCCCACCATCGGGCTGCACGCCCGGGACAACCGCATCCTGATCGATGCCCTCAAAACACTGCGCGACCGGGGCAACACGATCCTGGTGGTGGAGCATGATGAAGAAACCATTCGTGAAGCCGACACGATTGTCGATCTGGGCCCCGGGGCCGGACAGGGCGGCGGCCTGGTGGTGGCATCCGGCCGACTGGCCGATTTGAAAAAAATTCCCTTATCGGTGACCGGCGCCCTGCTGGATGGAAACCCCAAACAGATCACGTCGCGGTTGAGGCCCTATAAAAAGTTGCCGGCCATCATGATTCAAAAAGCGGCCGCCAACAATCTCAAGCATATCACCGCAAACATTCCCCTGGGCTGCCTGGTTGCGGTCACCGGTGTTTCCGGTTCGGGAAAATCCAGTTTACTCAAAGAAACCCTGTTCCGCGGTGTGCGCAACCGGCTGCTGAAGCAGCGTCGACCGGCCGGTCAATGCAAGGATATCGTCGGTTGGCGGGAACTCACGCGGGTGCTGGAAGTCGACCACAGCCCCATCGGCCGCACGCCGCGTTCCGTGCCGGCTTCCTATGTCGGGTTTTTGTCGGAAATCCGCAAATTGTTCTCGCTGACCCCGGCGGCCCGGGCCAGAGGCTATACGGCCGGCCGTTTTTCATTCAATGTCGCCGAAGGCCGCTGCGAAGCCTGCAATGGTCAGGGCCGTCCGAAGGTCGAAATGAGCTTTTTGCCCGATGTCTACGTGCTCTGCGACGTATGCCGGGGCCGACGCTTCGACGACGAAACCCTGGCGATTCAATACCGCGGCAAGAACATCTCCGAAATCCTGGAGATGACCTTTGCCGAAGCCGCCCGGTTTTTTGCAGCCATTCCCACCATCCGCCGGGCCGTGCAATTTGTCTGTGATGTCGGACTGGGGTATCTGTGCCTGGGACAACCCAGTCCGACCCTGTCCGGGGGTGAAGCCCAGCGCATCAAACTGGCCCAACAGCTGGTCAAGCGCTCCAACGGGCACACCCTTTACATCCTCGACGAACCCACCACGGGCCTGCACATGGCCGACGTCCAGCGTTTAATCGACGTGCTTCAAAAGCTGGTGGACGACGGCAATACCGTAGCGGTCATCGAACACAACATGGAAATCATCCGCGAGGCCGACTACATTCTCGACCTGGGCCCCGAAGGCGGTGACGAGGGCGGCCGAATCGTTGCCGCCGGCTCACCGCCAGAACTGCTGAAATACACCGAAAAATCCCACACCGCCCGGTGGTTTAAAAAATATCTGGAAGGAAACCAATAGGGATTTCGGATTGCGGAATTGGGATCTCGGATTTGAGATTTGGGATTTGCGGTATCGCTCGAGCAGCGCAGGCGCTTGGGCCGCGTGTCGCTCTGTCTTAGGTTAAAATCAGTCAGAATACCTTAAATCCGAAATCCCAAATCTAAAATCCAAAACCGCTGGCTCATTCTATCTCCTTTAAAATATTGCTTTTATCACATTTTATCTTTTAATCCCTCAATTCCTCAATTCCTAAATCCCTTAATCTGGTGCAAATAAACATAGATAGTATCCAAAAAAGTTGATACATTTTAGGATTAAGTGATGAGATCCGAAATTAGATATTTTTTTATTTTTTCGACCGTGTCAGCACAACACCCCCAATAATCGAAAATCAGCCGTGCAACCAGCCAATCAGCTAGGAGTCTTTATATGTCGAAAAAATCAAAATTTGAGCTCAACGCCGCCGACCTGCGATGTGTCTGCGACCACCGGGTTTTCAAATTTAAAAACACCTCCCAGATCAAACCGCTGGATGAAGTCATCGGCCAGCAACGGGCGGTTCAGGCACTGGAATTCGGCCTGAACATGAACCATTCCGGGTATAATATCTTTGTGACCGGCTCGGAGGGCACCGGCAAATCCACCATCGTCAAAGATTTGGTAACCAAACATGCCCAAACGCTGCCCAATCCAAATGACTGGTGTCTGGTCAACAATTTCAAGGATGAATTTCGCCCCCGGGCCATCGAGGTTCCCAGCGGCAAAGCCGTGCAGCTCAGCAAAAAAATAAACCGTTTTATCCATGTTCTGAAAAAAGACCTGCCGGCTGCATTTGAAAGCGAAATCTATCTCAAGCGGTTGTCAGCCATAAAGGCCGGGTATTCGGAACAGCAAAATCGAATCTTCCAAGAAATCGAAGCCGATGCCGCCCAAAAAAATCTACAGATTGTGTCAACGGATGACATGTATGAGACGGTCCCCGTGGTCGACGGCCAACCGCTCACCGCCGAAGATTTTAACAAACTGTCAATTGAGCAGAAAAATGAAATTGAAGAAAATCTACGCCTGATCAGAAACCGGATTGAAATTGCCTCGGTGGAAATCGACAAATTAAACAATGCCCTGCGCAGCGACATCGAAGCGTTGATGGACGAAGTCACCCGGTCGCTGGTTCAATCCCGCCTGGAAAAGATCAGGTCCGAATTCAAAGACAGTCGCAATGTCTTGCTCCACCTGGATGCAGTTGAACAGGACATCATCGAAAATGTCAATTTATTTATGCCTGCTGAAGACGGCGGCAGCCCAGAGGAAAACATATTCTCCATTCCTCAAAAATCCAAACTGTACCGCTACCAGGTCAACCCGCTGACGGATCGGGGATCGCCGAAAGGGGCGCCGGTCATCTTTGAAACCAATCCCACCTATCACAATGTTATGGGCCGCATCGAAAAACGCGCCCACATGGGCACGGTCACAACGGATTTTACCATGGTTCAGGCCGGCTCACTGCTGGAAGCCAACGGCGGCTTTCTGATAATGGATGTGGAATCCGTGCTGGGGAATCCCTATGTTTGGGAGGCGCTCAAGCGGGCGCTGCAAAACAAGAGCATTCAAATCGAAGATATCGCCGAAGAAAGCGGATTCGGGACGGTTTCCCTGCGGCCGGAGGCCATTCCGCTGAACGTAAAAGTCATATTGCTGGGCAGCTACGACACCTTTGAGGTCCTG
>NZ_JBUOIV010000109.1:0-7156 GCF_055467485.1 Desulfosarcina sp.
AGGGGATCACGATATTAGTCAGATTGCGGATCCCGCTCTCCGGCTCCGCCTTGTCATCCACCGTGCAGCGAAATGCCCACATCTTCTCCCTGGCGATCGTATGATCCACTGCCATTTCTGCCTGAAGGAGCGACTCCGTAAGTACGCAGGCAGGGATCGGTCATTTTCCCTCCTCAGAATACCGCCGCCGCTGCTGGAGAGATCCGGTGGGGATGAGCACGTAACAGACCGGATCGGATAAAAAAAACCAGACGCGGCTGCCGGTTTAGTTGTGGACGTGGATTGCGCCGTTGGACTATAAAACCAGATAGATCATGCCGGGCATGAGGGGCAAAGGCGCTGACACCCGCCCCGAGTTGGCCGGCAAGCGGAGCACAGATATCCTTCAGGAAACCGCGGATTCGGCAAGGAGAATCATCACATGAAATTTCTCGTGGGCCAGCTCATCTATATTTTTTCGAAAAGAAAAGACCGAAATGTCAGGATGTTAATGAAATTCATGCTCATCCTGGCATCCATGATCACCGTCTACAGCGTCCTGTTCCACTTCCTGATGATACTGGAGGACCAGCGGTTCAGCTGGATCACCGGCTTTTACTGGGCCCTGACGGTCATGTCGACCCTCGGTTTCGGTGACATCACCTTCACCTCTGACCTGGGGAAACTGTTTTCCGTCGTTGTGCTCCTGTCCGGTCTGGTATTTCTGCTCATCATGCTGCCCTTCACCTTTATCCAGTTCTTTTATGCCCCCTGGCTCGAGGCCCAGACCAAAGCCAGGGCGCCACGGGAATTGCCCGAGGACACCCACGGGCATGTCATTTTGACCCGCACCGATCCGATCACCATGAATCTTGTGCAGAGGCTCAAACAGTACCAGTATGCCTACGTCATCGTCACGGAGGATATACAGCAGGCCCTGGAGCTGTTCGATCAGGACTATAAAGTGGTCGTGGGTGACCTGAGTGATTCGGAAACCTACCGGCGCCTCAGGGTAGGCCGGGCCGCCCTGGTGGTGGCCAATATCGACGACATGATGAATACCAACGTCGCCTTCACCGTCCGGGAAATTTCAAAAACGGTGCCGATTGCCGCCAACGCCGATTCAGACGACTCGGTGGACATTTTACAGCTGGCGGGAAGCACCTACGTGCTGCAATTCATGAAGCTGTTGGGCCAATCCTTGTCAAGGCGCGTGCTGCGGACGAGCACTCGATCCAATGTGATCGGGAACATCGACGCGCTTCTCATCGCCGAGGCGCCTGCCATGCGGACACCGTTGGTCGGCATGACCCTTCAGCAAAGCCGCCTGCGCGAGACAACCGGCATTACGGTGGTGGGTGTCTGGGAAAGGGGCAGGTTCGAAATACCCACGGCGGCAACCCACATCAATTCTACGACGGTCCTCCTATTGGCTGGATCGGGGGAACAACTCAAAAACTACGATGATCATATCGGCGGTTACCATAAATTCAGGGCGCCGGTCTTAATTTTGGGCGGCGGCCGGGTCGGCCGTGCGGCCGCAGAGGCCCTTGAGCAGACGGGTATCGACTATCGGATCATCGAAAAAAACAAGAAGCTCATCGCCAATCCCAAATATGTTTACGGGAGCGCCGCGGACATCAACACCCTGACGCGCGCAGGGATCGATGAGGCGCCATCGATCATCATCACCACCCATGACGATCCCACCAATATCTACCTGACCATTTACTGCCGCAGGCTGAGACCCGACATCCAGATCATCTGCCGGGCCAACCTGGACGGAAATATCTCCAAGCTGCACACCGCCGGGGCCGACCTGGTCATGTCATACGCCTCCCTGGCGGCCAACACGATCCTCAATCTGCTCAAACCGGATGATGTCCTGATGCTCGCCGAAGGGCTGAACGTGTTTCGTGCCGGCATACACGCCTCCCTGGTGGGCAAATCGCTGGTCGACAGCCAGATCCGCGGGCAGACCGGCTGCTCGGTGATCGCCATCAACCACGACGGCCAGATGATCAGCAACCCCGACCCCTCGATTCGTCTCAGCGAGAAGGATGAGCTGATCATGATCGGCACCGATGATGCGGAAAAGCGGTTTTTAAAACGGTATCCGGAAGTGACCAAGATCAAGGCATCTTAGGGTCCGTCGACTGATAATGCGCCCTACATGCCTCCGAGTTTCGGCAGCACGGCGGCGGCGAAGCTCAAGACAAAAAAGAAGCCGCACATGTCGGTGACCGTTGTCAGCAGCGGGCTGGAAACCAGGGCCGGATCCAGCTTCAACCGCTTGAGAACGAGGGGCAGCACGCCGCCGAGGAGGACGGAAACCAGCGTGTTAGCCGCCAATGCACCGCCGACAACAAATCCGAGCCACGGGTTACCCTTCCAGAAAAAAGCGACCCCGCCAAGCAGCAGACCCAGCACCAGACCGTTGATGATGCCGACCCGGGTCTCTTTTGCCAGCACCCAGAGCAGTTCGCCCGGACGGACGAGGCCCAGGGAGAGTTCACGCATGGAGACCGCCACGGCCTGGTTGCCCGAACAGCCGCTCATGTCGCTGACCATGGGCAGAAAAACCGCCAGGGTGATCACGGCGGCCAGGGTATCCTGATACAGGGCGATCACGCTGGCGGCAATAATATTGAGGACGATGTTCATGCTCAGCCAGGACAGGCGGCGTCCGGAGCGGGACAGCAGGGGCATGGTCCTGAACTCCTCGCCGCCGACGATGCCGCTCAACCGCAGGAATGTTTTGGTCTTGCGCTTGTTGACCGCCTCCTCGATGGCGCTCGGCAGCACCACACCGACCAGCCGCCCCCCGTCGTCCACCACCGGCACCCCGAAGAGGTGGTGCTCCTCGAAAAACTCCTCGAGCGCCTTCAGGGACGTGTGGTGGGACACACACAGCGGGGAGGCGATCATCACCTGGGTCAGCCGGGTCTCCCGGGCGGGGAAAAGCAGATCGTGCATGCGCAGCACGCCGGCCAGTCGGCCTTGCCCGTCGACCACGTAAAAATACTGCACATGGTAATCGACGTATTCACTCCGATGGGCCTGCAGGTCGTCGAGCACGTCCTGAATCGTATGGTCGGTTTTATAGACCAGGAACTCGGAAATCATCAGGCCGCCGGCGCAGTCCGGCGTATACGCCAGCAGCATTCTGGCTTCTTCGGCTTCTTTGCGGTCCATTTTCGCCAGGATGGCCCGGCTGGCATCCGCATCCATTTCGCCCAGCACATCAACCAGGTGGTCGCTGGTCAGCTCCTCCATGATCGCCGCCGCCTGCGCCGACGGCATATCCTCCACCAGATCCGCAGCCTGGGCCTCGGGGATGTCCTCGATCAGATCGGCGGCATCCTCGGGGCTGAGAAGGCTGAACAGGCGCGCCTGTTCCGCTTCGGTCAGCCGCGAAACGGCCCGTGCCGTCTCCGGTGGACTGAGCGTATCGATAAATGCTGCCGTTTCAACGCCGCTTTGCGTGGCGATCAGCCGGCTGAGCGTTTCCCACGGGGGGGGTTGGTAACTCATGGATACCCTCGTAAACATGCAGCTTGATAGGGGTTGAAGCGTTTAGACGGCGGCCTCGGCTCAGGCAATCAGGGCATCTTGGAACAGCACGGCAAAACCGAGAAAAGCCAGAAAGCCCAGCACATCCGTTACGGTCGTTAAAATGATGCTGGAGCTCTGGGCGGGATCGATGCCGATCTTTTTCATGATCAGGGGGATGGATGCACCGGCCAGGCCGGCGAATATCAGGTTGACCAGCATGCCCAGGCCGATCACCAGGCCGAGAAAAGGATTGCCGTACCACAGCCAGGCCACCAGCGCCGTCACTGCACCGATGACGACACCGTTGATCGCCCCGATCCGTCCCTCTTTAAGGACCAGATGGAAGATCTTGTCCTTTGGAATTTCACGCATGACGATCCCGCGCATGACCACAGCCAGCGACTGGGCGCCGGCATTGCCGCCCTGGCCGGCGACCACCGGCAGAAACACGGCCAGGATGGTCAGTTGGGCAATGATGTCTTCGAACAGGGCCACAACGGCGGCCGCCAGGAAGGCGGTTGCCAGGTTGATGTGCAGCCAGGGCAACCGCTTCTTCAGCGAAAACCACATGGTCGAAAACACCCGTTCATCGCCGCCGGCGCCGAACATCCGCTGAATGTCCTTGGTGGCGTCCTCCCTGGCCCCGTGAATCATGCGCTCGGCCTTGACGATCCCCAAAATGTGGTTTTCGCTGTCCACCACGGGCGCGGCAAAAAATTTGCGTTTGGCCAGCTCGCTGGCGGCTTCGTGCCGGTCTGTGAAACAGTGCAGGGAAAACGGATCTTTGCGGCTGATCTCATCCAGGGTCTTATCAGGGTCCGCCAGCATCAAATCGCGCATGTTCAAAACGCCGACGAGGCGGTTGTCATCGTCAACCACATACACGTATGACGAGGGAAACCGCCTTTTGGCCAGTGCGCGGATTTTCTCAATGGCCTCCTCGGTGCGGCTATCTATTTTCAGGGCGATAATGTCCGTGGTCATGGTCCTGCCGATACTGCCTTCCGGATATTCGAGAAGTTCCCGTATCTGCCCTTTTATTTTTTCGGAGAGATGTCTGGTCATCCGTTCCCGGGCTTGTTGGGGAAGGCGCATCAGAATCGAGGTCGCCGACTGAGGGTCGAGGTGCGATGTCATTTCCCTTAAGAATCCCTCATCGGCATCCTTGAGCAGGGTGGCGGCATAGCTGATCTGCAACACCTTGACCACACGGACCGCCAGGGTCATCGGCAGGGCCTTCAGCACATCGGCCGCCTCCTCTTCGGTCATGCTTTCGAGAATATGGGCAGCCGTGTCCAGGTCATATTCGAAAAACTTCTGGACCACCGGCAGCAGGTTGGCGTTGTCCGTCATGGATTCAATCCTTTACTCTCTTTCTTTCCGCGATGTCTGGCTTTCCATGCCGGCCACCTGCTCCACCGGCAGCACCAGGGCAATTCCGGTGCCGGGCTCACTGAACCGGCCGGCTTCGCGGATGGCCGAAAGGATCGGTTCGACCATGGCGTCGCTCACCAGGAAAAGCACCACCTCCGTGCGGATGTCCAGGCTGAGCCCGAAAAAGGTTTTCGCCTCTCCGGCACCCGTTCCGGAGGCCGGGATGATGGTCGCACCGGTCGCACCGGCCTTTTTTGCCGAATCGACAACCCGGTCGGTCAGGTTCGGCTTAACCATTGCAAGGATGCATTTATTGGCCATTGACTTTTTTCCTCCTTTGTCCGGTTCGAGGCAACCCACCCATTGATGAATGTGTAAAAAGCCGCATTTCCGATCCGTCAACCCATTGTTTTGGCGACAAGCGGGCGCTTGTCATCTTTTTCTGCTCCGCCGCCCGACAATCCATTGAACCAGCTGGGCGTAGCCCAGGACACTGATGATCGGGAACAGGCTGGCAAAGGCAATCAGCCCGAATCCATCCAGCACCGGGCTGCGGCCCGGCACGTTGGATGCCAGTCCCAGACCGAGCGCAGCAACCAGGGGCACGGTAACCGTGGACGTGGTCACCCCGCCGGAATCATAGGCCAGCGGAATGATCATCCGCGGTGCGAAAAAGGTTTGGACGGCAACCACCACATATCCGGCTAAAATATAGATATAAAGCGGGGTTCCGGTCACAATGCGGAATGTGCCGAGGGTGATGCCGACAGCCACGCCAAGGGCAACCGCGATCCGCAGCCCTAAAGATGACACGGCCTTGTAGGACGCCTCTTCGGCCTTGTTGGCGACGGCGATCAGCGACGGCTCCGCGATGGTGGTGGAAAAACCGACCAGAAAGGCAAACAGGTATATCCACCCATAGGCGGCCCAGATCTCTTTGCCGCCGCTCTGGGCACCCTTGGCCAGTTGCAGGGCCATGGTGCGGCCCACCGGGAAAAGGGCCAGATCCAGGCCGCCTAAAAAACAGGCCATGCCCACCAGCACCAGGCAGAAGCCGAATATTATTCTGCCCGGCCTCGGCAGCGGCTTTTTCAACACCGCCATTTGAAACAGCACCAGCAGCCCGAGAACCGGCAGCACGTCTTTGGCCGTGGCCAGCAGCAACTTGAAAGGATCTAAAAAGAGTTCCATAGCGCTCCTAGTGGACAAACAAACCTAAAACCATGACGAAGATCATCGGGGTCAGGGATGCCAGGGCGATCAGGCCGAAGCCGTCGGTCAGCGGGTTCCTCCCGCGGATCGTGCGGGCCAGTCCCACCCCCAGGGCGGTTACCAGGGGCACGGTGACGGTTGAAGTGGTCACCCCGCCCAGATCATAAGCCAATCCCACAATCTCCTTGGGTGCAAACAGCGTCATGACCATGACCAGCACGTAGCCGCCCACGACAATCTTCGGCAACGACCATCCCCGGAGGATTCTCAACACCCCCAGGACGATGGCGACACCCACCGACAAGGCCACGGTCAAGCGGACATGCAGGGCATACCGGTTTACAGCCGCTGGGATATTCTCGATAAGGCCGGCTTCAGCCGCAGCCCTGGCGCCCTCGCGGGTCACGGCGATAAGGGCCGGTTCGGCGACGGTGGTACCGAAACCCAAGGCAAAAGCGAATACCAGCAACCAGACGAGGCTGCCCTTGCGGGCGAATTCTTCGGCCAGGGCTTCACCGAGGGGAAACAGGCCGATGTCCAGGCCCACCACAAAAAGGGCCAGCCCGACAACCACCAGCGCCAGCCCGGACAGGACCGGCACCAGTTCAGGGAAGGGTTGGCGCAGGATCAACAGCTGGAACAGGGTGATGACGATGACGATGGGCGCCAGATCACGGCAGGCGCCGAGCAGGGCAGCGCCCAGGGCTTTAACCAAATTTTGCAGTGGTCCGGTGTGCATAACCAGCTTTCACGGCCGCTTAGGGGTGGTTGGTCCACGCGAAAGCACGTTATGCATGGACGGATGAAGTCAATCTGCTGAAAGCAGCAATCAATAATTATTTCAAGAAAAAAACCGTTAAGCAAACAAATAGACCAGATGCCTGCGGAAACCGCCGGTCCAGGGCCACCGCCACCCGCAGGGGGCGGGCGTCCGATTCGGGGCGAAACAGCACCCGGCGCTCCAGCACCAGGAGCGACTGACCAGCCGGCCCCTTGATGCGGTGACGGTGCAGGACCCCATCGGGGAGCGCATCCC
>NZ_JBUOIV010000110.1:0-7049 GCF_055467485.1 Desulfosarcina sp.
ATGATCTCGGGTCACAAAACAAGATCGGTTTTCGACCGCTATAACATAGTTAGCGATGCCGATTTGAAGCTTGCAGCGCAACGTCAACAAGCCTACCTAGAATCAATCGTGGGCACAATTCCGGGCACAATTGCCGATTTTAATGCAAAAAAGGGCTAACCAAAAATGTGCCATAACCCGCTGATATCATTGGCGCGCCCGGAGGGATTCGAACCCCCGGCCTACGGATTCGAAGTCCGGCGCTCTATCCAGCTGAGCTACGGGCGCGTGTTTCCATATTTGGCCAATGGCTTCACATTGGTTCACAGCAAACTATCCCCTCAATACCCATTTCCAGCATAAATTTCAATTCTTAGTTATAAAAATCCGCAAATCGCATCCGCATCCTACCTGCTGTCGCCGAACAAACTCAATTCGAGGCTGGCGAAACTGCCCTCCACCATCTGCAATATGGACAATCGCCGTTAAACGCTTACCATTATGGCCATTGTTGGTCGAAATTGATTTGACACAATACAAACAATATAGGGAGCGACACCCATGACAAATAAAAAACGATTGTACCCATACATACTGGTTATCGCCGTCCTCGCGGTGCTGAACGTCTCGCCGGCCCATGCATTTGAAATCCAGTGGTTCGGCCAGGCGGCTTTTAAAATCACGACGCCGGGCGGCAAGGTTATCCTGATCGACCCCTTCATCACCCAAAACCCCAAGACACCTGAAGAACTCAAAGACCTGAGCAAGCTCAAACAGGTGGACCTGGTATTGGTCACCCATGGACACGGTGATCACGTGGGCGACACCGCCAAAATCTCCGAAACCTACGGGGCCAAAGTGGCCCTGAACGCGGACATGGGGCACACCTTTGCATCCCTGGGATGGGTGCCTTACGAACGGTTGATTCGCTTCAACAAGAGCGGCCCGATCATGCCGCTGGGCGATGGCATTCGGATTACCATGGTTCACGCGGAGCACAGTTCGGATGTCGTCCACACCGACCCGGATAGCAAGGAAAAAACCGTCCACCCGGGTGGCGAACCCTGCGGCTATATCATCGAACTGGAAAACGGTTTTACGATCTACCACGCCGGCGACACGGGGGTGTTCAGCGACATGGCCTTTATCGGGTATTATTACAAGCCCGACCTGGCGCTGCTGCCCATCGGCGGCCACTTCACCATGGACCCGGATCACGCGGCCTTCGCCATTAAAAATTACCTCAAGACGGAAAAGGTGGTGCCCATGCACTACGGCACATTCGCGCCGCTCAAAGGCACCCCGCAGCAATTGAAAAAAAGCCTGGGCGGATTTGCCACCGACCTCATCGTCATGCAGCCGGGGGAGGTTCGCACGTTTTAAACCCAACGGTTGGCTGAACAAAAAAGGCCGCTGCAACACATACGTTGCAGCGGCCTTTTGATTTTTATGGGGTGAGTGATGGGACTTGAACCCACGACCCTCAGGGCCACAACCTGATGCTCTGCCAACTGAGCTACACCCACCATAAGAACCCTTTCCCTAACAGATCACCTGTCCCATTTCAACTTAAATTTTCAGAGGGATGTAAAAAGTCGGCCGATCCTTGTCACGCGATTCCAAGGGATTCGGTGGCGGGATTTAAGATATTGAAAAACCAATGTGTTCCCCATAAGTATTGACCTGATCGGCCTTCTAATATACCCTGACGCTTCATCAAAAACAGCTTGCTGAACCACTTGATCCGGAAAGAGGTAGCATCTTGACCCAGTTTCACATCTTCATCATCAGGGCCATCCTGGGGGCCGGTTTTGCCGTGATCCTCTCGCGCATGTTTTTTCCCGAGTTCAACATCATCTATGTCGCCGGATTGGGCATCATCCTCGTGGGGCTGGCCTATTTTGCGGAGTACCTCAGAAACCGCAAAAAATCATGAAAGGACGATCGCGTAAAAAGCCCGATTTCTGCGTTACGCTTCACCCCTCGTCACTGCAGCGTGCGCTCAGTATGCTGCCTTCGGCACCCGCGATAGCGGTATTCTCGAGATGGAACGTTAAGGTTCGCCGCAACGATAAATGTCGATTTCCTGTTCGCTCGTTCAAGCTCGCTTTCGCGGCTCGCAAGCCTTGATCTCGAACTTTTTTACGCAACCGTCTGAAGTGCAATAAATTTTATGTTCACCATGCTTTACCTGAAACGTTAAACTTTTTCTTGCAAACCGCTGGAGCGCATCGATCGTGAAACAGATTATTCTCGGCACCGCCGGACACATTGACCATGGCAAGACCAGCCTGATCAAGGCCATCACCGGGACCAACACCGACCGGCTCAAGGAAGAGCAGAAACGCGGCATCACCATCGAACTGGGCTTTGCCTCCCTGGACCTTCCCAGCGGCCGGCACCTGGGCATCGTCGACGTGCCCGGTCATGAAAAGTTCGTCAAGAACATGGTCGCCGGCGCCACGGGGATCGACATCGTCTGCATGGTCATTGCCGCCGACGAAGGGGTCATGCCCCAGACGCGCGAGCACATGGAGATCTGCGCCCTACTGGGCGTAAGGCACGGCATGGTGGTGCTCACCAAGATCGACATGGTCGACGACGAGTGGCTGGAGCTGGTCACCGAAGATATCCGGGATTTTACGGTGGGCACCTTTCTCGAAGAAGCGCCCATCGTACCGGTCTCCTCGGCTACGGGAGACGGCATCCCCCAATTTATCGAAGTACTGGACACCTTGTGCGAAGGGGTTCCCGAGCGCGGCACCACGGGTCTTTTCAGGCTTCCCGTGGACCGCGTTTTCTCCATGAAAGGCTTCGGCACAGTGATCACCGGCACCCTGATTTCCGGCCGGGTCAACGTCGGGGACACCATCATGATCTATCCCGGCAAAACCACCTCCAAAGTGAGGGGCATCCAGGTTCACAACCAGAGCCGGGAGTTCGCCGAAGCCGGCATGCGCACCGCCATCAACTTCCAGGGCCTGGAGAAGACCGCCATCAACCGCGGGGATATCCTGGCCCGCGAAAAAACCCTGATGCCCAGCTACATGGTGGATCTGGAGCTCCACTTTCTCTCCAGCAACAAGAAGCCCATCAAGAGCCGGACCCAGGTCAGGTTCCACACCGGCACCAGCGAAACCATGGGCAACCTGATCCTGCTGGACCGTGACGAGCTGGCGCCCGGAGAGACATGTCCGGCACAGGTCCGCCTGGACGAACCGGTCAGCCTGATCCGCGACGACCGGTTCGTGATCCGCAGCTACTCCCCGGTGCGCACCATCGGCGGCGGCAAGCTGCTCAACCCCATTCCCGTCAAGCACAAACGGTTTCAAAAAGAGATCATCGAGGGCCTGATGAGCCTGGTCGATGCCGCGCCCGAAGGCATCATCGACTACCATGCGCGCACGGCCGGCCCGGCCGGCGTCACCTTCGACGAACTGCTCCTGATGACCAATCTGCCGGCAAAGGCCCTGGATGCCGTTATCGGCACCCTGCTCAACAGCCAGGCCATCCTGCTGGTTGACAAAGAGAACCGCACCTATATCCACCTCGACGTCTTCGACAGTCTGAGGCAATTGAGCCAGGAGGTGCTCGAACGCTACCACGGCAGCAATCCGCTCAAGACGGGTATCTCCAAGGAGGAGTTGAAGTCGAAGTTTCCCCGGCAGGCCGGCGGCAAGCTCTTCACCCTGGTGCTCAACCGGATGATCAAGGACAGGCAACTGGTCCTCGAGGACGACACGGTCCGGCTGGCTTCGCACACCGTATCCCTTCAGGTGGACCAGAAGGCCTCGAAACAGCAGATCATAGACATCTACAGAAAAAGCGGGCTGACGCCGCCCTATTTCAGGGAGGTCGTCAAGGACCTGGATGTGGACCCCAAGTCGGCCAAGGGTGTCCTGGAACTGCTGGTCGGCGAGGGGGTGCTGGTCAAGGTGAAGGAAGATCTCTACTATGACCGGGCGACCATCGAAAACCTGAAAGACGAACTGGTGGCCTATATCCTGGAAAACGGTGAGATATCCACGCCGGCGTTCAAGGATATGACTGGAGCTTCCCGCAAATATGTGATACCTTTGATCGAGCATTTCGACGCCACCAATGTCACCATCCGGGTGGGGGACATCCGGAAACTCAGGAAACGCCAATAACACAGCCCTAATACCAGATCCGGCGGACAACTCCAGCCGGCCGGCACGATTTCGAAGACGGAGCAGCCATGGAAAAAAACGCCAAGGGATTCGAGTTCAGGAAATTTGCGACCCCGCGCATCATCGGCGGCATCGCCATAGCAGTAATTATCCTGTGGGCCCTTTCCATTATCTTCGGCACGCCGCAAGGCCCGTCATCAGATGAAACGGCCGTACGCCAGCTCGATTCACCTGCCGGCAGCGACGACCGGAGCAAATCGACGCTGGCGGAACACCCGCCTGCAGCGGACCCCGCTGCCAAAGGCCACACCACTGCCGCGGCTGACCATGGGGCACCCACCAGGACCGGCGCAGCGGGACAGGGCCCCACCACGCATGTAGTGACCACCGCCCAGACAGCCGACGGCAGCCACACGGCCCCCGCGACCGGCCAATCGGCCGCCCATGGGACCCCGGCAAAAGCGACAGGCGCGGCGCCCGCCCGACAACCGGAACCGCACCAGCAGCCGGTGGCTGCTGCCGACCACAGCGCACAGACAGGCGGTCACGGCGCCGCCAGCCAACCTGCCGCGAAACAGGGTGCCGCCGGGCACGCCATGCCGACCACGGCCGCCCCGGTGCACAAACCCACGCCAAAGGGCGTCGCATTCGTCGAGGCGACCATCAAACCCTTGAGCTACGAACTGGAAGAACGCTGGTGGGGATGGCGACCCAACGATATCATCGAATTCACGGACAACGTCAACACATTCCAGTTGGGCGTGCTGGAAGTGACCCGGCGCACGGTGGTGGCCCTGGCCGAACGCATTTCCCGAACCGGCGTCACCGATTCCTTGGATCCCAATCTGGAAGATGCCATGAACTGGTTCATGGTCAAAGCCAGCAGCTACTGGTTTCCCTCCGCCGAATCGAAGTACCAGGAAGGACTGGAGGAACTGCAGGCCTACCTCGAAAAGCTCAAGGCCGGCAAGGCCACCTTCTACACCCGTGCGGACAACCTGATTCCGCTGCTGGCCTCGTTTGAAGACCTGTTGGGCAGCTGCGACGAGAACCTGGTAAAAGAGACCTACGATGACGGCACGCCCATAAGCATGTTTGACGTGGACAACTACTTTTTCTACACCCAGGGGGTGGCCAGTTCCATGGCTACGGTGCTGGAGGCCATTCACCATGACTTTCTCATCACACTGGAGTCACGCAACGCGACCGAACTGCTGCACCACGCCATCATCTCCTGCCAGCGGGCCGCGGAAATGGACCCGTGGATCGTTCTGGACCGCGACCTGAGCAGTATCTTCGCCAACCACCGGGCCAACATGGCGGCCCCCATCAGCCATGCCCGGTTCTACATCGGACAATTGATCAAGACACTGTCGACATAATCGGAGATCGGAAGACAGAGTTCGGAGGACTGAGAACTAAAAACCTTGAACTCTGATGATCCCTGAACCCGGCTTCAACTAAGCAGCCGATCGGCGACATGCTCAATAAATCGCATGCCCCGATGGGACAGGCAAATCCGTCCTGACGACTGTGCCACCAGACCCTCGTCGATCAGTCGTCTCACCTCCGATCCAAAGCAGTCAAAGAACCCGGCGTCAAAACGTGAGGCGAAGTCAACCGTATCGATGCCGTCCGTCTGCCGCAGCCCGAGGTAGACGAATTCCATCATGCGTTGTTCGCGGGTCAGCCTTTCCGTTTCCGCCACGGGGAGTCTGCCGGCCTTCAGGTCCGCCAGGTAATCGCTCAGGGACCGATGATTCCACCAGCGCGTGCGGTCCCGAAAACTGTGGGCGGCCGGCCCGAACCCCAGGTACGGTGCAGCGGTCCAGTATTTACGGTTGTGACGGGAGCGCCGGTCGGCGGTATCCCCGGCGGCATGGCGGGAGAAGTTGGATATTTCGTACTGGCGGTAACCGTGGTGGTTCAGATAGGCGGCGGTGGCAGAGAACAGACGCCCGGCGGTCTCCTCGTCCAGGGGGTGGACCTGCCCGTCTTGCACCTGCTGCGCCATGGGCGTGCCCGGCTCCATCGTCAGGGTGTAGCAGGAAAGATGATCCGGTGCCAGCCGGACCACGCCTGCCATCTCCGCTTCCCAGCGGCTTCGGGTCTGCCCGGGAACCGCGTAGATCAGGTCCAGCCCGATGTTGTCGAACCCGGCCGCCCGGGCCCAGCGGTATGCATCGACGCCCTTTTGAGCCGTGTGAATCCGACCCAGAAAAGCCAGGGTCCGGTCATCGAGCGACTGCAGGCCGATGTTGAGCCGGTTGATGCCGGCCGCCCGGTAGGCGGCCAAAGACGCCGGGGTCACGGTTTCCGGATTGACTTCCAGGGTGATTTCCGCACCGGTTGCTACAGAAAAACAGGAATGGATGGCTTCGAGAACCTGCGCAATCTGAAGCGGCGTCAGGATCGACGGCGTCCCGCCGCCGAAATAGATGGTGTCCGCACGGGGGACCCGCTGCCGACGCAGGTTCAGCTCGGCCAGCAGGGCCTCGGTGTACGCCGTGATCGAACCAGGGTCGGTGATGGAGTAGAAATCGCAGTACGGGCATTTGGCCCGGCAGAAAGGGACATGAACGTATAACCCTGCCGGGGTGGCAGGCAAGCTGGAGGACGCAGCTGTTGCTATGGAAGGATCGTCCGTCAGGGGGTGAGAACTCCTTGTATATGATGGGCGGTCCCTTGCCCCCGGTTCAGGGTCGAAACCGTCTACGGTGACGGGTCAAGCGTGGACGACGTCGTCTGAGACCGGAAGTCCGATGCCCGAGGTCTGAGACCCGAGGCCCGAGGTGGATTATCCGTCTTCCGACCTCAGCGCTCCGTCTTCCGGCTTCGGGCATCACTTGACGCCCTGGCCCATGTCCAGGCCCAGCTCCAGCGCCTTGCGGTTCATCTCGATAAACCCCGACGGGATGC
>NZ_JBUOIV010000111.1:0-6845 GCF_055467485.1 Desulfosarcina sp.
AAATGAATCTCCGCCTGAGCGTTGCCGGCGATCAGGACCAGAACGAGCGCCCACAAGTAGCAGCGGCCGGCAACGGGGGTTCGATTCGCTTGTCGCCTCATTTTTCCAACTCCTCATCTAAGCCGTTTAAGGTGCCGGCGTGACGCAAGGTCGATCCGGGAAAAGGGTCGCCGGGTTATTGCTTCCCGGAATTTTCAACCACCTTGAGTATTTGATCGGCGGCAACGTGCCTCAGTTCCTGAACCGTTCCGCTGGGCCATTGGATGGTCAGTGCGTCCACCTGGGTGTTGGCCCCCAGGCCAACGTGGAGCCGCTGGTGGTTCTGTGAAAAACTGTGGATCCCGTTGTCCTGAACCCGGATCTGCCTGACCCCTCCGGCTTCGACCGCCACGACGGCACCGATGCCGTCGCGGTTGGATGACGTTCCCTGAAGATCGATCTGGAGCCAATGATTGCCATTGCCCCGGTTGCGAAACAGTTGGTGCGGACCGATGGAGAATGGCGGGTTTCCCTTTCCGTTGGTGACAAAAAGATCCAGAAAGCCATCCCGGTCATAATCCGCCATGGCGACTTGATTACCCCGTCCCAGCGTGCTGCCGGCTGCCCCCCCCGCATTGGCGACCGCTGAAAAATGTCCCTTGCCGTCATTTTCATAGAGAATGTTGGGACCATTTTGAACCGGGTCACCGTATACCAGATAAAGATCGATATCCATGTCATTGTCAAAATCGCCGGCAACGACCGACCAGCAGGTGGTTGGATGCGAAAGGCCGTTGTCGGGGGAAGCCTTGAACCCATTCTCGCCATTGAGCAGCAGGATATCGGTTAGTTCACCCTTGGAAGGGTTGAATCCGCCGGTTTGGATCCGGTCAATCGGTTGGGTGGCCATGGCGGTAAAGTTGATGGATGGATGCGTAATGCGAATCTTCCACTCCTGCACGGCCGGATCGTAGTCGATCGAAACGCTTCTGCCCGTCAGGGGAACGCTTTGCTGGATCGCCGTGTCATCGGAAGAGAGGGTGAACGATCGGCCGTCAGCGGGAATGGGGTAAAGACGTCCGGCCCAGACCGGCGGCGGATTGCCCTGAGGGTCGCTGGGATCTCTCCAGGGCTGGTGCATGGTGAAGGTGACTTGCCCGCTGCTGCGGAAGCGGATCTCTTTGGGCTCGGCGGTGCTGCCGCCGCTGATGCTGCCGGCAATCTCAAGGGGACTGATCTGTGCCACATCCGTGGTCCAGAACGCCCTGGCCAGGAACATGTCCATTCGCCCGTTGCCGTCTACATCTGCGATGGCAACATCCTGAACACCGCGAATGGAAGGGAAACCGATTTCGTTGGTGATCTCTTTAAAGGGTATCGTCCGGGTCGAGTAGACTCGCATGGGACGCGTGTATGCGACCAACTCGACGAAGCCGTCTCCCGTCAGGTCGGCCAACTGGGCAAAGGCGTCAGCGGCGATGATCTCGCCCGTGCCCTTGCGGAGCCGGAAGTGGATCAGGTTGCTGAAGAGATCATTGATCTTTTCGCGCCGGCTTCGCCGCACCGGTTTGAAGCCCAATTGGCGATTGCCGGCCGCAAAGCCGTCGGGTGTTTGCAAAAAAATGGCCGAGGGTGACTTGCCGCCGGCGCGGTTCTGGTTCATGACCGCCAAATCAAGCTTGCCATCACCGTCCGCATCGAACCACAGCGGGGTGCGCCCCCGCCCCATGGGATAGTCCAGGCCCAACTCCCCGGCGGCATTCTTCAATCGGCCGCCCTCCTGGACAAACATGAAATTGGGGCTGAAGCCCCGGCCCGCGCCGCCGCCGCTGATCACCACCAGGTCCTGGTCCCCGTCGTTGTCGAAATCCGCCCAGGCGGGGCCATGAAAGTCAGCGACAAGCGCATCAGCCAGTACACTTTCGGCAACCTCGGCAAATGTTCCGTTTTTCAGATTGAGGTAAATGCTGGGAAAATGCCAATCGTGATTGGTGACCCAGAGGTCGGGCCAGCCGTCACTGTTCAGATCCCCCCATCCGGATCCGGCGGTTTGAATCAACCGGTCGATGCCGGCTGTTTGGGACACCTCTTCGAAACGAATTTCAGCCGCAGCCGGTGCCGCAAAGACTGGCAGGATGAAAAGACCCACTGCCAACCAGGCCCGGAGAGAATACAACAGCCCGCGGATCATTGCCGGTGGAATTGCCTTCATATATATTGTCTCGTTCATGGGAAAAAATGGTCGATCTGCCTGGCATGCAGACGGTCGCAAAGCCGGTCGCCGGGAAGCTCGACGTCATCATAGGTGATCGCCCGATCCTTGGAAATGGCGTGTTTCAACCGGCACCCCTGGGCCAGTCCCATGGGCAGCAACCCTTGGGAAATGGCAATATCGACATTTTCCAGCACCCCATAACAGGTAAACCCGCCAATTCCGTCGAAAACCTCGCCTGCCGCGAGGTCGCGCTTGGCGACGGCCACCACCTCACAGACCGGGCCGCCCATGGGCGTGATGGCCGCATCATGAAAGAGAACCGCGCGGGCGGCGGTCAGGGGTGCCTCCAGGTGGCAGAGGTGATAGGGGGTGTAAAACACGTAAAAGGGGCCATCGCCCATTTTATAATAATTCAGGTATTGCTGCTGAAGCGGGTTGTCCTGGTATCCGATGATAAAAACACCCGGCGCCGGTTCGGCGCCCAGGACGTAGTCCACCAGCCCCGTGTCGAGCATCTGTTTTTCCGGGAAAAGCGCTGGCGCCTCGTTCACATGGCCGCAGCGGGGGCCATACATGCCGCGCCGGCCGGCTTTGAAGCCGGTGGCGTTGGCCACAACCGCCATTTCCATGGAGATCTTGGTACCATCGGCAAATGAAGTCACCATGGCGGGCTTTTGATGATACTGGGCGGCGTATCCCTTCTGGGTTTCGGGGGTCCGATAGGGATCCTGCAGCCCCTTCATGTTGCCGGCCAGAACCGGACGGCATCCGATGGAACGCACAAACCGGAACAGGTTCATGATCACACCGGGCTGATCGCCGTCTGAATTGGTGATCACCACGCCGGCCTTGTCGGCGTCGACTTTCAGAATCGGTCCCAGGGTGGCATCCAGTTCGGCATTCATCAGCACCACGTGCTTGCCATGTGCGATGGCATCCATGACGACACGGGCGGCGAATTCGATGGTTCCGGTAACTTCGATGAGCACATCGATCTTCCGGCTTTGGCACAGCAGCGCGGCATCGTCGGTGATGCATGCCTGCCCGTTCATGATGTGTTCATCCAGTTCGTCGCGCGACGAAACCTTACGCACCGTTTCCACACCGGCTTGAAGGTAGGCCCGCTCGGCGTCTTGAATCGTCCGATTGTATATCGCCGCCAACTGCATGCCCGGCATCGCAGTAACGGTCTGCAGCGCTATGCCTCTTCCCATGTAGCCGGCACCCACCAGCCCCACGCGAACCGGATTGCCTTCACGCCGGCGTTGCTCCATCGCATGATCGATAATCAACATGGAATCACTCCCTCCTTAACCGGAAGTTGCAGTAATAACGCCTTAAATGCAGCTCAGCGAGCGGTTATTCTGCTTGGTTGGGAAACGGCATCGCGCCGCGATCAGGATCGGTCGGCGGAACTGCCTGAAAGCGGGCGGAGACGACTGTCATCCTCGGGATTAAAATCGGGCCATTGGCTATCCTTGGCGGAGATAATCCTTTTGTCGCAGTCCGGCCACTGGATGCCGAAAAGAGGATCGTCCCAGCGGACGCCGGCTTCCGACGCCGGGACATACGATTGCGACACCTGATAGAACACCTCGCTGTGGTCGGCCAGAGACTGATACCCGTGCGCAAACCCTTCCGGCACGTAAAACATCTTTCGATTCCGAGATGAAAGCTCGACGCCCGTCCAGCCCAGGTAGGTATCCGAATCCGGCCTCAGGTCGATAATGACATCAAAAACCGCCCCGGCAATGCAACGGACCAGCTTTGCCTCGGCGTAGGGTGCCTTTTGAAAATGCATGCCGCGCAGTGTTCCCCGGTATCTGTTGTAAGACAGGTTGCACTGCTCCATGGAGGCATTCAGGCCCTGTTCCTCAAACTCATTGCGGCAGAAGGTCCTGGCAAAGAACCCGCGATCATCGGTGATCGTCGTAAGTTCGATGACGAATGCACCGGCCAGGGAAGTGGGTTTGAAAATCATTCGGTGTAACCCCCAGCTTCGATCAGGCGATTGTATCTCTCGATTTGACGGCATGTTTCAGCACGCATGTCACCCTCCTGGTGGAAGGTGCGGTACCACGCGACAATCCATTCCAATGTCTGTGCCAGATCCATCAGGGGCTCCCACCTCAGGCCGGATTTGGCTTTGGAGCAGTCCAGCTTCAGGTAGTGCGCCTCGTGGGGATGGTCGTCCGGGTCAAGCTGCCAGGCGGCCGGGTCTCCCCAGGCAGCCACAAGGCGATCCACGATCCACTGCACGGGCCGAGCACTGCTGTCTTCGGGGCCGAAGTTCCAGGCATCGGCATAAGGTTGCCCTTCAGACCACAGCTTTTCGGCGAGCATCAGGTATCCCCGCAGCGGTTCCAGCACGAACTGCCATGGGCGGATGGCCTTGGGGTTGCGTATGACGACCGGTTGTCCGGCCATGAAGGATTTCATCATATCGGGTACCAGCCGGTCGGTCGCCCAGTAGCCGCCCCCGATGACATTGCCCGCACGGGCGCTGGCTACCGCCGTCACCGTTTTGGAAGCGTCCCGAGGCCCATGGAAAAAAGATCGACGGAATGCCGACGTGATCAGTTCGGCGCACCCTTTGCTGCTGCTGTAGGGATCATATCCGCCCATGGGATCGATTTCCCGGTATCCCCAATGCCACTCGCGGTTTTCATAACATTTGTCGCTGGTGATCACCACCGCCACCCGCACCCCATCCGACTGCCGGATGGCCTGCAGCACCTTTGCGGTCCCCATGATGTTGCAATCGTAGGTGTCTATCGGGTCCTCATAGGAGGTTCGAACAATCGCCTGGGCAGCGAGATGAAAGACGATTTCGGGCCGATGCTCCCGGAAAACCTGTTGGAGGTGGTCGAGATCCCGGATGTCGCCGATCACCGAATGCATCTTTTCGCCGACCCGGGCGACATTGAAAAGACTGGGTTCCGTAGGCGGTTCCAGAGAATACCCGACAACCTCGGCTTGCATCATCTGCAGCCACAGCGACAGCCAGGCGCCTTTGAAACCGGTGTGGCCGGTGATGAGCACCCGCCTGCCGGACCAGAATGCGGGATTCATCGCCAGACCTTCCAGGGAGGCTTGGGTTGCTGCCACAACGATTCCAGGTAATTCTTATCCCGCAGCGTATCCATGGGTTGCCAGAAACCCTTGTGCCGGTATGCTGCCAGGCGACCTTGCTGGGCAAATTGCTCCAGGGGTTCTTTTTCCCACACCGATTCGTCGCCCTTCACATAGTCGATGGCCGCCGGTTCAACCACAAAAAACCCGCCATTGATCCAGGCACCGTCGCCCTGCGGCTTTTCTTTGAAGGTGGTGATTTTCGTCTGATTCGTATCCAGGCTGAAAACCCCGAAGCGCCCCGGCGGTTGGACCGCCGTCAGCGTCACCAGGGCGTCCTGGCTTTTGTGAAAGTCGATCAGGGCGCGGATATCGACGTCTGAAACACCGTCACCGTAGGTCAGGCAAAACGTCTCGTCGCCGATGTGGGAGCGCACCCGGCGCAGCCGGCCGCCGGTCATCGTGCCTGCGCCGGTGTCCACCAGGGTGATGCGCCAGGGATCGGATCCGTTTCGGAGCAGTTCCATCTCACCGGAACCCAAATCAAAGGTCACGTCGCTGTTGTGCAGGGTGTAGTTGGCAAAGAACTCCTTGATGATATGCCCTTTGTACCCCAGACAGATGATAAAGTCATGAATGCCATGGTGTGAATAGATTTTCATGATATGCCACAGGATCGGCCGGCCCCCGATCTCCACCATCGGTTTAGGCCTGACGCCGGTTTCTTCGGAGATCCGTGTTCCAAACCCCCCCGCTAAAATGACCGCTTTCATGATCTACCTCTTAAGGGTTAAATGGTGTTCGATTCAAAGCTCCGCCGCCTCAGTTACATAGAAACGGCTGAGCCATTCAAAAGTCAATTTCCGGGCAACACAACCCATCGTAATTTTTAGTCTAATCGAGCATCAACCGGAAAAAATGGTTATATGCCTACTGATAGCCCATTATCAACGGTTTTTTCGGAGGACACGATTGTTTCTGTTGTATGCAAGGCCACTCGATTTGATATCGGCAATTCTTGAAAAAGTATAAGCCAGTATATGATTACGGCTTTCATTATCAATCAGGCAAAAGAGAAAGCAATAAACATGCAAACTGTAATAAAATTTTATTTTGTTGTAATTACGATGTATTCTGGAGTTTTTGAATGCGGATTGCCGTTAGAAAGGAAAAAAGCGATCCAAAATGAATAAGGGTGGGGTTTTAACCCCACCCTTGATTTTTAATCTTTTATGGTTTTTTTAATCTGTCACGTTAAAACATGCTGCTGATGAAGCAACCGCCACCACCGCCGCCGCCACCGGCTACCGGAGGCGTTACAGGGGGAGTCGTGGGTCCGGGTTTCAGCGATGTTACGCTTTGCCCCGCAAGCCCGGCGTCGTAGTGATCCTCGATCTCCGTCTGGGGCAGTGCCCGTCCGTAAATGGCCAGTTCGTCAACCAACCCGGCAAAGTGGAACTGGGTTAACAGGTTGAGGTATCCGATGTTCACGTTCTTATCAGCCGATCCAAACCCGGCTGTATAATTTATTTCCAACGTATCCTGCAGAACCCCGTCGACGTAGATCAGGTTAGTGCCG
>NZ_JBUOIV010000112.1:0-6743 GCF_055467485.1 Desulfosarcina sp.
GGTTTGCGTCGGGTTACCAATTTGACAATATGGGTCTGTTTGCAAAAAATGTCAGCAATTGCCACAAAAATTGGCAATAACAGTATACCCCTTCTACATTGAAACTATCTGCTTAGAGCGCATCTCAAAATAATCTGAGAAGTAAAATTGAGCAGCCAAGCAGCAGCAAGCCCAGGAAGTTTTCAGCATGATATTCGTAACGGACAACCAGGCGCCTGTAGTTATGGAGCCAGGAAAACAGGCGTTCTACTTTCCATCAGCGTTTGTACCGGCGAAGCTTTCTGCCGTCATGGGTGTTCTTTTTGCGCCGGTTTCTGCGATGAGGGGCAATCATTTCAATACCCCGCTCATCCCAAAGGCGTTCATCAAAGCCATCACTGTCATACGCCTTGTCGCCAATCAGGCGGTCGGGCGCACATTCGATAAACGTACTTTTGATGGTGGCCTCAACCCATGTCACCTCATGGGGCGAAGCGCTTTCAATGTGAGCGGCGACAGGAATACCAGCAGCGTCTGCGATGGCCATGATCTTGGTGCCTTTACCGCGCTTTGTCTTGCCGACAGCAAGACCCCTTTTTTTGCCGGCACGAAGCTTCCGTCGATGAACGCCTCCCGGACATCGATTCCTCCGCGTTCGTACAGATCCTGCGCCAGTTCGTGGGCAATGCGTCTGAACACACCGGATCGGACCCCTTGCTGGAACCGCCTGTGGCAGGTCTGGTATGGCGGATACCGCTGGGGTAGATCCTTCCATGGTGCGCCGGTTCGTAAAATCCATAAGATTCCGTTGATCACCTCGCGTGGGTCACGAGGCTTGCAGTCGCGTGGATCTTTGGGCGGTTCCGCGGCAGGGATGATGGGCTCTAACCGTTTCCATTGTTCGTTTGTCAGTTCCATCCTGATTATATTGCATAATCAAGATGTTATGTTTAGATTTATTTTCAATATTTCCAACCAGTTGCGATCCGATATGATTTAAAGAAAATTCATGTGGTTACCTGTTTAGATGGTGGCTGCTGAATTACTGCTTTGTTTGAGATAGGCTCTGATCACTTTTGGAATTAAAGAAAAGCATTCGAGAACCTTTTCATTTTTCAAACTTCAATCTGTTTCACATTAAGGTTCTCAATATCCATGCGACCTATTCCTTTTTCATGGGCAAGGCGAATATGATCTACTTGTTTGGGTTCTTTGCGTTTACCCTCCCATTCGAACATCTTTACGGCCTGAGCATCCGCTGCGACCATATCTCTCGATGCGATGACCATATTCATGGGAATCACCTTACCCGGTCCATTGGGACCGTGTGAGCTCAGCACGCGAGTGGCGTCGATGACGACGAGGTCGGGACGTAAGAAGGTCGCCAATTTAACGATTCCAGAGTTCAGTCCTGTCTGGTGCATTTCCCAACGATCGTATACGAGGCCCATCATCCCTTTCATTGAAAGGCTCACATCGGTTGCATAATTGTGCTTGGCCACGGGTGCGGCAATGAGGACATCAGCGGATAGGACATCTTTGATAATGTCGGTTTTGTTGAAGCCAAACCAGGAGTCCGAAATTTTCGTTTTCTGGTAAAACTGGCCGTCCATTACCGCAGTGACGATGTCCTCGTTGAAAACCGCACAGGCCGCCTCGATTTCCCGAGTGCAGAACTCACCCCCGCTCAAGGGGTGATCCAGGACCTGCACCTTCATAGCTCCGGCTTTCTTGCACATGGCAACAAGTTCTCTGACGACTTCGGGGTGTGTGGCCGTGCCATTTTTGAGCCCATTGGCAAAGCTCATATTGGGTTTGATCACTACCTTGTGACCTGGTTTAACAAATGATTTCATACCACCAAGAAGATCAACCGCAATACGGACAGCTGTTCCCGGAGGACCTTTGACAATACTTAAATCAGGGGTCCCTGCCGCAATGAGGGACCTGGGAATCAGAAGTCCAGATGCACCAACGGCCATCCAAGCGATCGCCTTAAGCTGGGACTTCAGGAAATCTCTACGGTTAATTGTTCTGTTTTCCATGTGTTCTGCCCCTTCTAATTGTTATCAAATCGATCATTGATAGAGTAGGAATGCCTTGAATTGAGAATCATTGCATTAAACGAATCTGATCAATTTCAGTGTTGCTTATGTTTGGAATGGTGGAGAATCCAATTTCAGACCTAAGGCGCCAAAATACTAATAAATTATGTTAGTAGTGGACCAGGATTTGGTTCGCGCCAATGATCGGTTGTGCCGTATGCTGGGATACAGCGAGGAGGACCTGCGAACGACGACTTGGTCTGAATTAATCGAACCGCAAGACTTGGCAGGTTTAAGGGCAAGTTTCAATCGTATGCTGGCTGGCGAGATCGAAAGCTTTGAGATGGACCTTCAAATGTTTCACAAAAATGGAAATATCGTTTTTACCCATCTCAACATGTCCTGTTTCCGCAACCTGGACCGATCGGTCCGGTTCGTCATCGCCTCGTTTTTGGATATCAGCGACCGAAAGCACGCCGAAAAGGAAAAAGAAAGGTTAGACGCCCATTTGCTTCAGGCGCAGAAGATGGAATCCGTAGGGCAACTGGCCGGTGGTATCGCCCACGACTTCAACAACATGCTTTCAGTTGTTATCGGCCACACGGAACTGGGTATGAACGAACTTGATCGGGACACCCCTTTGCACAAGCGCCTCAAGACCATCCACGACGCGGCTCGGCGTTCGGCAGATCTGGTACGCCAGTTGTTGGCCTTTGCCCGCAAGCAAACGATCAGCCCCAAGGTGCTGGATATCAACGATACCATCGCCGGCATGCTCAAAATGCTGCGCCATCTTATCGGTGAAGACATCGACTTGGCATGGATGCCGGGCGGCCATGCCATGGGCAAGGTATGCATAGATCCGTCCCAGGTCGACCAGATCCTGGCCAATTTATTGGTCAATGCTCGCGATGCCATCGCCGGCGTGGGCAAGATTACCATCGAAACAGATGATATTGTGCTCAGTGAAGCGTATTGCGCAAGTCATCCCGGGTTCTTGCCAGGGCGATTTGTTTTACTGGCCGTTAGCGACAGCGGCTTCGGCATGGATGAAAAAACCTTGGCGCAGATTTTCGATCCCTTTTTTACTACCAAGGTCGTAGGCCAAGGAACCGGCCTGGGTCTTGCCACGGTGTATGGAATCGTTAAGCAAAACGATGGATTCATCAATGTTTACAGTGAGCCAGGCCAGGGAACAACGTTCAGGATCTACCTGCCCGTGATCGAGTCGATGGAAGATGGAGCGACCCCCAAGGCGATTTTGGAGGTCGCGCCAGTTGGCACCGAGACTGTGCTGATCGTCGAAGACGATGTGGCAATTTTAGATTTAGCGAAATCTATTCTGGAACAACTGGGCTATACTGTGTTTACCGCGAGTACACCGGATGCTGCCATCGCTTTGGCGCAATCATACAAGGGCCAAATCGATCTGCTGTTAACCGATGTGGTGATGCCGCAAATGAACGGCCGTCAATTGGCCCAGCAACTAAGCGATGGGGCCCGTGGCCCCAAATGCTTATTTATGTCCGGGTATACGGAAAACGTGATTGCCCATCGTGGGATCCTGGATGAGGGGGTTAATTTTCTTCAAAAACCGTTTTCGATATTGGAACTGGCAGCTAAGGTTCGAGAAGTTTTGGATGAATTTACAACTTCTGCTTAATTATCCTATTCGAAAGTCTTGTCCGTTTAAAGCAGATCAATCATCTCATTGAATAAGATACCCACAGCGCTGGTAGCTTCCGGTTTGGTCAGGTTTATGGCCGCCTTCGATTCATGGATCAGCTCAAGCTGTCCATGCGTTCGTGTTCCCGTATCTTGTCTGCGAGGGAAATGAGGCGTGGGGATAGAAGGCCGGATAGACCTGAAGTGGAAATCATGTCAAGAAGTTGATCGATTCAATAAAGACGAAACGATGCGATGACCGTTATGGGATTGTCCATGATTGGCGTCGAAAGGCAGCATGAGTATGCTGTCGAATATAATCAGCATGGAACCCGAGGAGTTAACCTGAGGATCCATTCTTGCGCGTTCTGATTTTACGTTCACACCGAAAAAGAGAACACAGTTGGATCTGTTTCGGAAAAAACTTTCCGCGAGCCAATAAAATGATTTAACCGGAGATCAGCGGTACGCCGCGACATCGAGATTCCCGTTCTGATTGCCCGGAGCTGCGAGCGGGAACGTAACCGGCGCAGCCTTGTCGATTCGGTTGTCGAGACGGCCTGTTTGTTGGTCAATCCATTCGACGGCAAATCCCTGGGCATCGGCGAACGGTACCCTCTACTCCCTTCGGGCGTCCACCACCAGCCTGTCCCGGCCGTCGGGATCGGCAATCGTGATGGTTTCATACGCGCCTTTGGCCAACCGAATCAACAAGTAGGCGTTGGTGATCATCTGGGGGACCATGGCCTCTTTTCGCGGTTCAATCCAGCGAAGGGGTATCCGAACGGTATGGTTTTCGATATCGGCGTGGTTGGTCACCATTTCCAGTGCATACCCGCCAGTCCTTTTTTCACCCATCCAAATTAGCAATACCCCGTCGGTAGCAAAATTGATTTCGGGCAGAGCGCCGGTTGGGTTCGGGATCCGGGAGCCTTTGAGCATCGGCCCCAATAGCGTGTCCAGTTGGTTCGGATCCGTTATCCAAATACCGCCCGCCGTTTGGGGTGCCCCTGCAGCCAGCTGCCCGCTGCCGATCATCGCCATGGGAACGGTGTCCGTGGTCGGTGATGCAGCCGATGGTGATGAATGGGCGCAGGCGCTGAAAAGCATAATGAAGGCGATCAACTGGATTAAAAAAAATTTGCCGGTCATGGTAGAATCCTATGTCTGCCGCGTCGCCCAAGCCTCCAGAAAATGGTTTCCATTCGGCCACCGGGGCGGATGATGGCGTTAGCGAGGTTATTTCAGGCGCATGAATTGGGGTGGTGCCTCCTCTTCATCGCCCCCCAGGTCGGCAGCGGACACGGAGAGTTTCAAGTCCGTGGCGAAGTTCAATCCGCTAAGGTCGGTGTCGGCATTCACATAGGTAATCTGGTCGATGGAGAGATAGGCGCCCACCGCTTCACCGTGGTTATCGACATAGCCGTCGTTGTCCCGGTCGCTGCCGGCAACGATGAGGTAGCTGCCCCCCTTGGGAACGCCTCTGAAATCGTAGGCATAGCTGCCGTTAACGGCCTGGACATCGACCTGTTGGACAGGTTCGAACATATCGGGGTCCACCAGCAAGACATAGTGATAACCAGCATCGGCGGAGTCGGATGTCGAGCGGACCTGGAGGTTGACCGGAATGGAAATCGGGCTGCCCGACGACGGGGTAAAGGTAACGGTCTCGCTGTAGGTGCCTTCGGAAAGACCGCTACGGTCAATTTCGACCGTATAAGTCCCCAGGCCGTCGGCATCAATGAGAGCCGCACTCACCGTCAGCCAGGGCGCTGATGCGGTATACCCCGTGACCGAAATCGGGCCGCTGCCGATTTTAGCGACTGACAGGGTGCTGGTGGTGCCACCGGCACCAAAATTCACCGCCGTCGGGTTGACCGTCAAGACCGTAGGGACGGTGCCGCCATAGACAGCCACCACGGCTTTGTATGCATCGATGAGACCCCAGCCGTATTTTCTGTCCCAGCCCGGTGTGCCGATGTCATTGGTGATATTGCCGTTTTGCAGCATCGCGTCCAGCTGGTCCGGCGTCAGCGTCGGGTTCAGGTCCTTCATCAGGGCGACCACGCCGGCCACGTGGGGGGTGGCCATGGAAGTTCCATTGTAGGCAGCATAATTGAATCGAATGGTGCCGGATGAATCATCGCCACAGGTGCTCCATACCCGGTCGGCATATCCGTCACCGTTGTAATCGCCGGCATCGCCGCCCGGTGCAGCCACGTCGACAGAGTTGCCAAAATTGGAATACGAGGCCAGGGTGCCATTGATATTTACCGCGCTGACCGAGATCACGCCGTCGTAGGAGGCGGGGTAACCGGGCGTGGAGGTAGATGCATTGCCTGCCGCGGCGATCAATACGACGCCGGCATTGCGCACCTGGGTATAAACAGCCTGGGCCGCGCTGGAATACCCCCCGCCGCCCAGGCTCATGCTGATGATGTCCGCGGCTTGCGGCGGTACAGTGCCCGAGTCGTTGCTCAACCCGGCGGCATAGCGGATGCCCTGTAAAAGGTCGTAGACAGTACCCCCGCCGACGCCGAGCACGCGAATGGGCATGATCCGGGTGTTCCAGGTCACTCCGGCCACGCCGCCATTGAACGAACCGGTCTTGTTGTTGGTGCTGGCGGCGATGGTACCGGCGCAGTGGGTTCCGTGGAACGAGCTGGATCCGGGGGTGGCGCTGTCACCCGGGTCGTCTGGATTGGCATCGATGCCGTCACCGTCGTTGCTGATATCGGTGTCGGAGACAAAATCGTAGCCGGTAGCGGTGAGCCTTCCGGCGAGATCGGGGTGGCCCAACAGCACGCCGGTGTCCAGCAAAGCCACGATGACGTTGTTGGTGCCGGTGGTCAGGTCCCAGGCCTCGGGCAGGTTGATCTGGGGGTAGTGCCACTGCAGGTAATAATACTCGTCATTGGGCGTTGTCGCGCAGTGCTTGAGTATATAGTTAGGGTCGGCGGAGAGAATGTCCGCGCGCTTTCGCAGGGTCTTGATGACATTGAGCGTGTTCAATTTACGGGCCGTGGTCGTATCGGCTGTCGCCGCTTTTATCGA
>NZ_JBUOIV010000113.1:0-6514 GCF_055467485.1 Desulfosarcina sp.
CAGACGCTACCGCCCTGTGCCCTCCGACTTCCGACTTCCGACTTCCGACTTCCGACTTCCGACCTCCGACCTCCGACCTCCGACCTCTGTCCTCTGTCCTCTGTCCTCTGTCCTCTGTCCTCTGTCCTCTGTCCTCTGTCCTCTGTCCGTAACCATACACCTTCACCGCCATGCGGACAACGCCCTTTTGGATTGGCGATCGGGTCTGGCTATATCCATGAAAAACACTTGACGCCGGCCACGGCCGGGCGGTAAGTGGTTCTATTTTTCCACATGGGAAGGACGACCTGTTAAGCACTTATGAATCGCAGCCTGGAACGCCCCCTTAAGATCTGCCTGCTGAGCTACCGGAGCAACCCCCACTGCGGCGGCCAGGGTGTCTACCTGAAGAATCTGAGCCGGGCGCTCAAAGATATCGGCCACCACGTCGAAGTGGTTTCCGGCCCGCCGGATCCCGGCCTGGACCCGGACATCCCCATTCACCGGCCGGCCTGCCTGGACCTTTACAACCCGGAGAGCCTGTTTCGGGTTCCCACCCTCAAGGAGTTGACCGACCCGGTCAACATCATGGAATGGGCGGGCGTGTCGACCATGGGCTTTCCCGAACCCTTTACCTTCGGCATCCGCGCCCAGCGCTTTCTGCGCACCCGGATGCACCGCTACGACATCGTTCACGACAATCAGAGCCTCTCGTACGGCATCTGGTCCATCGCCAAAAAAATCCCCACCGTGGCCACCATCCATCACCCCATCACGGTGGACCGGGACATCGCCGTGCGCGCGGTGCGGCCTTTCTGGAAAAAGCTCAAACACCTGCGCTGGTTCTCCTTCATCGGCATGCAGAAACGGGTATCGCGCACCCTGCGCCGGATCATCACCGTCTCCGAGTGTGCCCGGGCGGACATCGCCCGGGACTTCAAGATCCCCCTGGAGCGCTTTGCCGTCGTGCCCAACGGCATCAACACCAAGCTGTTCTATCCCATCCCCGAAATCCGGCGGGAGCCGGGCCGCATCATCGTCACCAACAGTTCCGACGTTCCGCTCAAAGGGCTCTACTACCTGCTGCATGCGGTGGCGGAAATCTCCCGGAAAAGGGCCATCCGGCTGGTGGTGGTCGGGACACCCAAGAAAAACGGCGGCATCAGCCGGTTGATCCGGCGCCTGGGCATCGGCGATGCAATAACCTTTACCGGCCGCATCAGCGATGATGAGTTTGTGCGCCAGTATGCCCGGGCGGCCATGGCGGTGGTCTCATCCGTTTACGAAGGGTTCGGCCTGCCGGCGGGCGAGGCCATGGCCTGCGGTGTGCCGGTGATCAGCACCACGGGCGGCGCCCTGCCCGAGGTGGTGGGTGACGCGGGAATCCTGGTCCCTCCGAAAGACCACATGGCCCTGGCCCGGGCCATCGTCGACATGCTCGACCAGCCGGAGCACGCAAACGGGCTAGGCCGCCGCGGATACCAGCGGGTGCAGCGGCACTTTACCTGGCAGCGCGCGGCCGAAAAGACCGCCGACGCCTACCGGGAGACCATCCGTGATTACCGTTGATTTCTCCCGCCTGGCCGTCCGGCCCGGCGATCGCATCCTGGACATCGGCTGCGGCTCCGGGCGCCACACTTGCGCGGCCTACCGGCTGAAGGGCGTGCGCGTGACCGGCGCGGACCTGAACCCGGCAGATCTGAAAGAAGCGCGCGAGCGGCTCCGCTTCCACGACCGGCTGGGCGAACACGGGGGCGGCAGCTGGAGCCTTTCGGCGGCCGACGTGACCGGCCTGCCCTTCCCCGACGCCTGCTTCGACCTGGTCGTGTGCAGTGAGGTGCTGGAGCACATTGATGACCACGAATCGGCCATGCGGGAGATCATCCGCGTGCTCAAGCATGGCAAGCCGCTGGTGGTCAGCGTCCCCCGCTACCTGCCCGAGCGCATCTGCTGGGCGCTTTCCGACGCGTATTTCAACGCCAACCAGGGCCACGTGCGCATCTATCGCAAAAACGAATTGATCGACCGGTTGGAACGGGCGGGCACGCGCTTTCTGGGGCATCACTACGCCCACAGCATCCACACCCCCTACTGGTGGCTCAAGTGCTTCGTCGGCCCGACGCGAACGGACTCGGCAGCGGTGAACCTTTACCACCGCCTGCTGGTCTGGGACATCATGAAAAAGCCGTGGGTGACCCGGCTGATCGATCGCCTGCTCAATCCGCTGCTGGGTAAAAGCGTGGTGCTGTACCTGCAGAAAGAATGGCTCGACAACTGTTCCGGCTGAAGGCGGTCAGGCGGTGATCCACACCACCGGTTATCTTGCCGGCCGTTGCGCTCCGGCGAAACCAGGACGGCGTCCCCGGCCTCAAGCAACAAAGGCGCAGGCGGCCGTTGACCGACCCGCCTGCGCCTTTCCTGATGCATTGCCGCCACCTATCCGAAAATACCCCAGCCGAACGCGGCGGTCCAGACGATTGAAAAGGCGATCACGATGATCAGCCACATATCTTCTTTTTTCATTTAATCACTCCTTGTTGATAGTTGGTTCAACGATCGGGATGACCGGTATCGAAGTCCTCAAATCGAGGATCCACATTTATTACGAAATATCGGCGTGTCATAGAAGACGGCTTTTGTGGATCTCGACCAGAAACGAGGGATTTTGCCCGAGATCAAGGCTTTCGAAAAATTAAACCGCAGGCATATGGCGGATATTCCGAGGATTTAATTTTTCGTATAACGCAGATGTCAGGCAAAATATCCGTTTCTGGAATAGCTAAACTTCCTTGATCACGATCATCTCCTCATCGTCCGCCCGCCGGATCTGTTCGTCGCTGGTGGTAGACATCTCCGCCTTGAAACACAGGGCCCACATCATGACAATCCCCAGGATCCACCAGACAATCTGCCAGGACCACAGGGCCGGAAAGCCGCAGAAGGAGAAGGCCTTGTTACCCAGCAGGCAGGCGGGGCCGATGGCAAAAAAGAACCAGATGGGGACCAGAATCTTCATCCATTTGCGCCATTTCTTGCCGTTCTCCGAAGGTCCGTCCACGCTGTCCAGCCACGACCGCACCTCGGCCTGCCGCTGCCGGGTCTCTTCGCTGTCAATGGCCCCCAGGCCCCGGCACAGGTAGGCCACCGTCAGACCGGCGAACAGCCCCCAGAAGGCGGTGTGCATGGAGAGCGGGTATCGCCACACGTAGTAGGTTAAAAAGCAGGCCACGATCCCCGCGATCATGCCCAGGGTGGCCCCCAGGCTGGGAAACCGCCAGCCCCAATGAACCCCCAGCAGCAGCAGGTACATGACAAACCCGAAAGCGGTGGCGAACCCGCCGATCATGACGATGGCATCCCTGGCGGTCAGGCTCACCACCACTGCCGCCAGGGTCACGGCGGTGGACAAGGCCCGGTTGACCCAGATCTGCTCGCTGTGGCTGGCCTCCTGTTTGCGGATATACCGCCAGTAGACATCGCGAAGCAAAATCGTGCCGCCGGTGCCGATATACGGGGCCGCTGTCGAGTGGATCGCGGCAATCGCGCCCAAAAACACCAGCCCCAGGACCGGCCCCGGCAAGAACTGGGTCATGAGCATCGGCACCACATCGCCGTCCACCTTGGGGGCGATCACTCCTTCCAACTCGAGGATCTTCGCCCCCAGGCCCTGGAAGGCGGTGAAATAGAACAGGGCCAGGCCCACCACGAAGGTGGACATGAAGACCTGCTGCCAGGCCAACGGTTTGGGAGACTTGATGCCGAAATTCCACAGGGTGAAGGCCGGCGAACTCTGGATGCCCATGAGGGCGAACATGTAGGTCAGGATCATGGCGGCGGTCCAGCCGCCGCCCAAGCCGAAATTGAGCAGACCCGGCACCTTGGTGTACCGCTCGTCCAACGCCTTGATTTTCTGGGAAAAGGCGGTCCAGCCGCCGATCGCATCGGAGGTGATCACATAGTATCCTAACAGGATGATGCCTCCCACCAGCAACAGGAACTGCAGCACCCCCACCCAGGTGCTGGCCTTGAGCCCGCCGGTGACCACGTAGAACCAGACGATGAAGGCCATGATAATCAGGCCGAGCGTCTGGGGCACTCCGGCAACCCAGTAAAACAGGGCGGCCGCCGATATCAGCTGAAGACCGGAGTAGAAAATGGAGTACAGAAAAGCAGTCAGCACGGTCAGCCAGCGTACCGCCTCGTTGTTGTAGTAATAGGCGAACATGTCGCCCGGGGTGACGAAGCCGTAGCGTTTGCCCAGCAGCCAATTGCGCTTGGCGAAAAAGGCCCCGGTAATGGGAATGGTCAGAACATAAAATGAAGCAAAGGCATAGGCCATGCCCTGGCTCCAGATCTGCCCCGGATGGCCGACAAAGGTCCAGCCCGAGAAGGACGCCGCCGTTGCCGCCATGAGGAAGGCAAAAAAGGGAATCGACCGGCCGGCGATGGCGTATCCCGACGAGGTCTTCTCGGTGAAGTACCCTTTGAGCCCCCAGTAAAAACAGTAAACGATATAGATCCCCAGCATGATGTATACCCACGTTGTTCCACTCATTGGACGGCCCTCCTGTTTTACGGGTTGGACAAGATGGTCGATCGCCTTGATCCGGCCGGCAACGCCGCGCCCGGTTTTGCAGACCTTTTTTTTCGGGCAACCGGGTCGCCATCGGTGGCCGATCCCCTTCGGCAGGGGTTGCGGCAGCCGCGATGGTCGTTTTGGGACGCAAGGGTAAGAAAAAGGCAGCAATCCGGGAAACCATCCACGGCCGGGTGGATCATGGCACCTGTGGCGCCTCTTCGGCGACAGCCTTCCGGAGAGGGGAAGGACATATGAGCATCTAAATGTACATTTTTACTTTTGTCAATATATTTTTACGTATATTTTTATTATATGGTGGGACGGATGGGGTAAACCGGAGACAGGGAGGCTGACTTTCGGTGAGAGCGAAAAAAGCAAGGATGGCTGAAAACCGTCTACGGCCCGAGCGAACGGCACGCTGCGACCGGCGGGCAATGACTACAAAAGAAATCGCTTCAGGGAGCGATTCCGAAGAATCCGAAAAAAAGCACAACCGCGGCGTAACCGCAGACCATGGAGAGCAGATGCCGCAACGGCTGCCGGGGCCATATCAGACGGATGTCGTCATATCCGTCGGCACATCCGGTGGTACAGACAATTGTACTTGGAAAAGGGATGATTTCACAGGCCGGCGCAGGCGCCACCGTCATTTCTAGGGCCGTGTCCTTGAGCCGCCGTAGAATCAACTCGGTAAGGCGGCGATCCTCGACTTTCTGCGCGGCCCACAGCAGTTCCAGGTAATGATCCCGCATGCAGGAATAACCGGGGTTGTTGTCGTCCATCACGACCTCCGCGGGTTAATTGTTGATCGCCTTGAGGGTGCCGTTGAAAGCCAACACGCCGGACAGTTTGCCGGCAATGTGTTCGATGAGTTCCTCATCGTTGATGAAAACCGCCCGGTTGAGCATCTCCAGGTATGGGCCCAGCTGTTCGAAACGGTCCAGGACAGCCTGGTCCACCCGCACCCCCTGCTGCGGCGAAACCCGGTCAAGGGATTCATCCGATTGCCCCTGGCGGAACACGGATGGCGGCACATCCAGTACCTTTGACATCTGGGCCAGGTCGTCAGGCGTGGGCTTCTGCTTGCCCAGCTCGATGTTTTTGATCTTGGTCCGCCCGGTCTCCACGCTCGTATTGAAGGCCTTGGCGCCGAACTGGCCCTGGTTCAAGCCTGATCGTTTGCGCAGAAGCTGGATTTTTTCGGACAGTGTTAGTTCCATGGTGGTCTCCTGTAGCGGCGATTTCGGGTGGATCCGCGGTTGAAGGACGCGCTGCGTGACTATCGATTCGTACTTTTGTCTTTTTCATTCAAACAGATATACTTAGTCATAATCCTTTTATTTCGCCTCGTCAACACCAGATTCGATTGATTTCCTGGCACTATCGGAAAACAGCATGGTGCGCAGAAACACTTTTTTACAAAATAGGAAACTGAATGTACCGGATGGGGTGAACGATCCGCATCGAACGCCGGCTGTCTGCATAAAGCGGCGATCGGGTTACACCCTTGGCTCCGCGGCCCTGATCGTTTGTACGGAACCGGTCAATTGGCATCGCACAAAACGGGTCGGCGGCGATGCAGCAGAATCATGGTTCCCTTGGCCTTTTAAAAGGGCGTCAAAGACAGCAAATAAAAGGAAGTTCAGCAGGTTAGAAACTGTCGAAAATAAGGGAATCAGGACAGACGATCCACCATTCCAGGCCCAAAAAAGCCCTTGACATTCAAATCCCGGTCGACTATTTAAGACGCTTCTTTAGCCGTCACCGCGGCTATGGAAACCTCATATTCCCCAGTAGCTCAGTCGGCAGAGCAAGTGGCTGTTAACCACTGGGTCCGCGGTTCAAGTCCGTGCTGGGGAGCCAAACAAATCAAGGGCTTACAGATAAAAATCTGTAAGCCCTATTTTATTACCTAACTTTATACCTAACATAAAGCATGATTATCGACGTTATTGG
>NZ_JBUOIV010000114.1:0-6185 GCF_055467485.1 Desulfosarcina sp.
TACAGGCAGCACCGCCCACCACCGCGGCATAAGTGGCTGAATACCCGACCACGAGGACGAAAACCAGCACCACCGGAGGAATCAGCAGGTAGATCCTTGGACCGATAGGGGCAATCCGGCCGATTTCCTCAAGGGTCAGGTTTCCCATCCCGGTTTTCCGGGCATGCATGTCTACGGCGAGAAAAATGGCAATGTAAAACGCCACGGCGGGAATCACACCGGCCAAGGCGATACGGCTGTAATCCACCTGCAGCAATTCGGCCATCACAAAAGCGGCGATCCCCATGATGGGCGGCATGAGCTGACCGCCGGTTGAGGCCACCGCCTCGGTTGCCGCCGCCCGTTCCGGTGTGACGGCCGTCGACCAGAAATTTTTCGGTGCCCAGACGGGTCTGACGGGCCGTTTCGTAAAGGGCGGTGGTGCAATCGACCAGTTCCTGCCAGCTGTGCATGGGCTGGACGTTCACCTCGATCACTCCGGGGTCGGGGGTGATCTTGAAACTCTCCAGGCGCGGGTCATAGGGCGGCGTGTAGCCTTCGATGAGCACCGGCAAACCGGTCTTTGCAGCGGCGGCTTCAACGGCGGCCACCAGTTCCAGATAGCCTTCCAGGGAAACGATCGGCGGCATGAACACATACAGCCGGCCCCCACGGGGTTGCACGCACAGGGCCGTGCGGACCACCCAGGCGGCGGACTCGCCGACCGCGGGTGCCGGTTCGGTAAACGGCCTGGGCTGGGTGCGTACGCTGTCACCCACCCGTTCGGCCGGTTTTCCTGGCAGGGCCTGCTGGCCTTCGTAAAGCCCGGGCAGCGGGCCCCGTTCGGCCATCGGGTCCAGGGGATGATCATAGGGAAAATCTGCCTTGGCCACCCAAGGCAGGGATTCTAAGGGCAGTCGCAGTCCGGCCGGAGAGTCGCCGGGCAAAAGGAACATGTGCCCCCCCCGAAACGGCCAGGGCCCGCTCTTCCAGGAACCGTACTGCAGCGGCAACACGTAGCTCACCACCGCCCCCAGCCCGCGCTGGAAGGCTTCCGCCATGCGCGACCGGGCCTCGGGATCCTCAAGCCTGGGGTCGTCTGGATCCACATTGACCGGCAGCCGTTGCTCCTTGTGAAGGTAATACAGAATGTCCTCGTAGCCCTCACGAATGAAGCGACGGCTGACTGCCAGCTTGTCAGCCAGGGCATCGATGAAGGCCTTGGCCTCGGCAATGCCGAAGCCATAGTCTTTGGACACGTCGGCGATCCAGCGGTCGTCGGTCCACACCGGTTGGCCGTCGCGTCGCCAATAGCAGCCCAGGGCCCAGCGCGGCAGGGATTCACCCGGATACCATTTTCCCTGTCCATAGTGCAGCAGGCCGCCGGGGGCCCACTGCTTGCGCAGCCGTTTGAGCAGGGTTTCGGCCAGCTGTTGCTTCTCCTTTCCTAAGGCACCGGTGTTCCACTGTTCACCGTCCATGTCGTCGATGGATACGAAGGTAGGCTCGCCGCCCATGGTCAGGCGCACATCCGCTTCCTCCAGCTGACGATCCACGTCCTCCCCCAATTCCACGATGGCCGTCCAGACATCCTCCGGGTACGGCCGTGTGGAACGGGGCGCCTCGCGAATCCGCCGCACGCTCATGTGGTGGCTGAAGTCCACCTCGCATTTGTCCAGGGCGCCGGTGATGGGTGCCGCACTCTGGGGCTGGGGCGAACAGGCCAATGGAATGTGCCCTTCACCGGCAAAGAGCCCCGAGGTGGGGTCCATGCCCACCCATCCGGCCCCGGGCAGGTAGACCTCGGTCCAGGCGTGCAGGTCGGTGAAGTCGGCTTCCGGCCCGGACGGGCCGTCCAGGGATTTGACGTCCTGGGCCAGCTGGATCAGGTAGCCGGAAACGAAGCGGGCGGCCAGGCCCATATGACGCAGGATGTTGACCAGCAGCCAGGCCGAGTCCCGGCATGATCCACTGCCCAGGGTCAGGGTCTGCTCGCAGCTCTGCACATTGGGTTCCATGCGGATGAGATAGCGGATATCGCGGCTCAAACGCTGGTTCAGCTCCACCATGAAATTGTTGGTCGGTCTGGGGCTGCGGTCGATTTCGGCCATGTAGGCTTTGAGCTTTTCTCCAGCCGGTTCTTTGGCCAGATAGGGCCCCAGTTCCGCTTTGAGCGACGACTCGTAGTAAAAGGGAAAGGTCTCGGCATCGGGTTCCAGGAAAAAATCGAAGGGATTGATGATGATCATCTCCGCCACCAAATCCACCTCCACGACAAGTTCGGTGGTCTTTTCGGGAAACACGAGGCGGCCCAGGTAGTTGCTGAAGGGATCCTGCTGCCAGTTGATGAAATGGTTCTCGGGGATGACCGTCATAGAGTAGCTGAGGATCGGCGTGCGGCAATGGGGTGCGGGCCGCAGCCGGACAATGTGGGGGGAGAGAGCAATTCGCCGATCATAGCGATACGATGTCTTGTGGTTCAGGGCAACATGGATTCCCACGGGGTGTCCTTTCCTATTGTTCGTTGGTGGAGGCCTCGATCAGGGGCTTGAGGTTGAAAAAGGTGGTGCCGATGGCCCCGTCCACCTCGTTGAGACGGGTTTGCAGGCCGTCCAGGTATTCGTGCAGCCCATGATCGACCACTTCGTCGATGTCGGTGTATTCCAGATCGGCCTTGAGGCGGCCCAGTCGTTTTTCGGCGAGGTTGTTGGCCGATCCGGACGGCGATCCGCTGATGCGGTGCAGGCAGACCTGGGCCTTGGAGATGCAATGGCGGATGGAGCGGGGGAACTGGCTGTCGAAGATCAGAAACCCGGCCACCTTGCGCGGGGTGATGTGGTGGTGTTCCTTGCGGTACATCTCGAAGGCGCTGGCGGATTTGAGCACTGCCGTCCACTGGATGTTGTCGATGGGGGTGTTGACCAGGTCCGCCTGGGGCAGCAGCATGAAGTACTTGACGTCCAGGATCCGGGACGTCTTGTCCGCCCGTTCCATCATCATGCCGATGCGGGCGAAGTTCCAGGCTTCGCCATGGCTCATGGTCGAATCCATCAGGCCGGTGAACAGGTGGCTGCGCATCTGGATGATCTTGAAGAAGCGGTGGGGGTCTTCCAATGCCATGGTCAGGCTCCCATTGCCGGCCAGTTCCAGGTAGAAATTGTTCAAATGCTCCCACATCTCCGAGCTGATGATTTCACGGATGGAGCGGCCGTTTTCCCGCGCCGCCGCCAGGCAGCTCAGGATCGAGTTGGCGTATCCCCGATCAAAGGTCAGAAAGCGGATCACCGCCTCCTGGCTATAATCCGGGCTGATTTTCTCGAACCGGTCCTGGTCACCGGTGATCATGACCAGCGGCTCCCAGTGCTTGCCTTTTTCCGAAGGCATGTCCAGCAGCAGGTTGAGGTTGACGCTGATGAAGCGGGCCACATTTTCGGCCCGTTCGATATATCGGCACATCCAGTAGATCGAGTTGGCTACGCGGCTAAGCATTGAGATTCCTCCTGTGGTGGCCGACCGGAAACGGCATCTTTGGGTTCATGCCGGCGTTCTCACGATATTGAAATCCTCGACGTAGCGACGCTACGCCTCCGGTTTCAATACCGCTACGGCCTTGGTCCGAACCAAAATCTACCCTTTCCGGCCTGCCCCCTTTCCCAGTTGATGCGTTCGCAAAACGGTTCTGGAAATTTAGATGGTATTTATTCCATACGGAAGCAGGGGCCTGTGAATACATCTCACTACCGCCCTCACTCTGTTAGAGTACCCAGGTGTCCTTGCTGCCACCGCCCTGGGACGAGTTGACCACCAGGGACCCCCTGGTCAGCGCCACCCGGGTCAGGCCGCCGGGCTGCACGTAAATCTCCTCGCCAAAGAGCACGTAAGGCCGCAGGTCCACGTGGCGCCCTTCGATGCGGTCGCCTACGATGGTGGGTACCCGGGAGAGCGAAATGGTCGGCTGGGCCATGTAGTTGCGCGGTTCGGCGGTGATCTTCTCGGCAAATGCCGCCCGCTCCGCTTCGGTGGCATGGGGGCCCACCAGCATGCCGTATCCGCCGGACTCGTTGGCGGCCTTGACCACCAGCTCATCCAGGTGAGCCAGCACATAAGAGCGGTCCTTTTCGTCCCGGCAGATATAGGTGGGCACGTTGGGCAGGATCGCCTCCTCGCCGGTGTAGTATTTGATAATTTTGGGCACGTAGGCGTAGATCACCTTGTCGTCGGCGATGCCGGTGCCCGGTGCGTTGGCCATGGCGATGCGTCCCGCCTTGTAGACGCCGATCAGTCCCTTAACCCCAAGCATGGAATCGGCACGGAACACCGCCGGGTCGATAAAGTCGTCGTCGATTCGCCGGTAGAGCACATCCACGCGCTTGAGGCCCTTGGTGGTGAGCATGTGGACGAATCCGTCGGACACCACCAGGTCCTGGCCTTCCACCAGTTCCACGCCCATCTGCTGGGAGAGAAAAGAGTGCTCGAAGTAGGCGCTGTTGTAAATTCCGGGAGTCAGCACACCGATGGTGGGGGTTTGGACGTGATCCGGGGCCAGATACTCCAGCACTTTAAGCAGATTGGAAGGATAATCGTCGACCGGCCGCACCCGGGATGCCTCGAACACCTGGGGGAAGGTGCGCTTGAGCACCTGGCGGTTCTCCAGCACATAGGAGACGCCCGAGGGGCAGCGCAGGTTGTCTTCAAGCACAAAAAAACGCCCGTCGCGGTCGCGCACCAGGTCGGTGCCGGTCACATGGCACCAGATTCCCCGGGGCGGGGTAAAGCCTGCGCACTCTTTGCGGTAGGTCCGGCTGGTGAGGATCAGGTCTTCAGGGACCACCTTGTCTTTCAGAATCTTTTTCTGATTGTAGACGTCCTGGATGAATTCATTGAGGGCGAAGATGCGCTGCTTCAACCCGCTCTCGATCTGCTGCCAGTCGCTGCCCGAGACGATGCGGGGGATGATGTCGAAGGGCATGATCTTCTCGGTGCCCTCATCGCGGCCGTAGACATTGAAGGTAATGCCCATTTTGAGGAGCAGGGCCTCGGCGGCTTTCTGGCGCATGGCCAGGTCCCCGGGCGGCAATGACTCGATCTTGTCCACCAGCAGTTGTGATCCGGGCCGGGGGTTGCCCTTGGCATCGATCAGTTCATCGTAATAATCACCCGGATCATACGTCTTGAATGTTTCCATCGGATCTTTTCCTCCATGATTGGGCCGTGCACGGAAAAACTGCATGCTTCAGCATGTTGAACCCACTTCCACCGGGGCGGCAGGGGAAATGACGGTTGCGGGTGGGGGGCGCTTTCGGGCAGCCTTTTGGCCGTCATTTCCGAGCATAACGGAAAACATTTATATCGAATTGGTCAACGGATAGCAATTGTTTATCGGGCAAGACGTAGAAACCATGGCCTGTGCGAGGCAACCCGGCGCGTGTCTGTCGGTAACGCTGAGCCAAAAGCCGGCGATCCTTCGAACCCAAATAGGCATCGTCCGTCTGCGCGGGCGATGCATGGCGATTGTCATCTAATGTTAAGAATTGCCGGGCGGGTACCGATATCCAAACAGACCGTTCCGATAACCGTGCAGCAGGCATTCAGGCGGTTACTTCCATTCACGATGCAAGGTGACGCGTTGGAAAAATTGAAAATACTTATCGCGGAAGACGACATCGTATCCGGCAGCATCTTGAGCAAGATCCTATCCAAGCTGAGCCATGACGTGGATCATGGGCGCGACGGTATGCAGGCCTGGGAAATGTATCAGACCGGAAATTGCCGGTTTGTCGTTTCGGACTGGATGATGCCGAAACTGGACGGGATCGCGCTCTGCCGCAGGATACGCGAATTGAACCGCAACGACTATGCCTATATCATCATGATTACCGGAAAGAATGCCAAGGAGGAATTCCTCTCCCGTATACGGGCCGGACAGCGGATCCTTGAGTTGCAGGACATGTATGGGCGTGCTTCCGCCAAAATCGCCCATAGGGAAAAAAGTGCCGCCGTCGGTCCGCTTGCGGCTGGAATCGCGCATGAAATCAACAATCCGACCGGATCGGAATTATCGTAAACGAGTTGAGATATTTCGCGCATCCGGATGAAAAGGCCTTTTTCCCGGAAAATCGTGTTGAAATCATTCAGCAAGTCCTGACCCAACTGAAAGACTGCCTGACCACCGCGCAGAACATCCTGAAAATGATGAATGCCCGCAT
>NZ_JBUOIV010000115.1:0-6359 GCF_055467485.1 Desulfosarcina sp.
GGTTGACTCGCTCGGTGATGCTCGAGGTGCTCAACCTGGATTACATCCGCACAGCCCGCTCCAAGGGTCTCAAAGAGCGGATCGTCGTATGCAAGCATGCCTTGAAGAACGCGCTGATCCCGATCGTCACCGTGGCGGGCATGCAGTTCGGCTTTTTGTTGGGCGGCACGGTCATTATCGAAACCGTTTTTGCCTGGCCGGGTGTAGGCCGACTCGTGGTCCAGGCGATTTTCAACCGGGACTACCCCCTGGTGCAGGCCACCGTGCTGGTGCTGGCGGTGATCTTCGTGGCGGTCAATTTCATCGTCGACATGCTCTACATGTACCTGGACCCCCAGATCAGCTATTTCGAGGACAAATGAACCAGCAGACTGTCATCAAGCCATCCATTTCCGATGTCCTGGGGCCCCGGATGCGTTTTATGGCCGGGACCCTGAAAGAGGTGGCCCGCCGCCCCAGCGCCCTGTTGGGTGGGATCATGATCGCGGCCATCCTGCTGACTAGTGCGTGCTTTCCGCTCTTTTATTCGGTGGATCCCCTGGAACAGGACCTGCTGGCCCGTTTCACGCCGCCGGCCTGGATGGAAGGCGGTAGCTGGACCTACCCGTTGGGCACAGACAATCTCGGCCGCGATGTGCTGGCCCGCCTGCTTTACGGCAGCCGGGTATCGCTGATGGTCGGCTTTGCGGCCGTGCTGGTGGCGGAGCTGGCCGGGATTCTGCTGGGTCTTTTTTCGGGCTATTACGGCGGCAAGCTCGACAGTTTGATCATGCGGGTGGCCGACATCTTCATGGCCTACCCCTTCATGCTGCTGACCATATCGGTCATCGCCGTGCTGGGGACTTCGATCTTCAACCTGATTCTGGTGCTGGGACTCTCCGACTGGGTAACCTACGCCCGCACTATCCGGGGCAGTGTCCTGTCCCTCAAGGAAAAGGAGTTCGTCGAAGCCTCGCGGGCCATCGGCACCCCCCACCGGGTGATTATCTTCCGCCACATCCTGCCGAATGTCATCTCACCGCTGATGGTGCTCGGCACGCTGCGGGTCGCCAACATCATCATCTGGGAAAGCGGTCTGTCTTTTCTGGTAATGGGGGTGCCGCCGCCGATGCCAACCTGGGGAAGAATGCTGGCGGAAGTCCGGCTATACATCACCGACGCCTGGTGGCTGGTGACGCTGCCCGGCCTGGCCATCATGCTGACCATTTTGTCGATCAATTTGCTGGGGGACGGGCTGCGGGATGCTTTGGACCCCCGGCTTCGCAACATCTAACACATAGAAAGGAATATACCGATGAAAGTACTGGTGTTGGGCCTTGGCCTGCAGGGCAAGGCGGTTGTTCACGATCTGGAGCAGGCCGATGTGGTCACAGAGATTGTGGTGGCGGACCTCGACCTCCAGGAGATGCAGAAATTCCTGGAGCGCAAAGGGTATCGCAAGTGCCGGGCGGTCGGGCTGGACGCTGCCCGGGATGGGGCTTTGCAGGAGCTGATCGCGTCGGCTGCGCCGCGCCTTGTCATCAGCATGCTGCCGGCCGAATTCAATTATCCCGTCGCACGGGAGGCTTTGGGGGCCGGGTGCAGCTTCGTCAGCACCAGTTACGCCGGCCGGGTGGCCGAACTGGACACCGAGGCCCGGGCCAACAGCGTCACCATTCTACCCGAAATGGGGATGGACCCCGGGGTAGATCTAATTATGGGTAGGCTGGCCGTCAATGAACTGGACGTCGTTCACGGTTTGTACTCATACGGGTCCGGTCTGCCCGAACCGGACTGCGCCGCGGACAACCCCCTGCATTACAAGATCACCTGGACCTTCGAAGGCGTCCTGATCGCCTACCAGCGGCCGGCCCGCATCCTGAAAGACGGTCAGGAAGTGACCGTCGACGGTGGTGAAATTTTCAAGGAAGAACACGGACACACCGTCGAGATCCCGGGATTCGGACCGCTGGAAGCCTATCCCAACGGCAATGCCATCGACTACATCCGGCTTTTTGACCTCGGGTCCGAAGTCCGGGACATGGGCCGCTTTGCGCTGCGGTATCCCGGGCATTGTCGCTTCTGGTCGGCAATGGCCGGGCTAGGATTTCTGGACGACAAGCCGCTTGCCATCGACGGGGCCTCGATTTCTCCCCGTAAGTTTCTGATCCGGCACCTGACACCGAGACTGCAGTTCGCCGCCGATGAGCGCGACGCCATCATTTTACGGGTTGTCGCCTGGGGGCTGAAGGAAGGAAGGAAGCGGCGGGTGACCTACCAGCTCATCGATTACCGCGATCTGGATACCGGGCTTTTCGCCATGAACCGCACCGTGGGGTACACCGCCAGCATTGCGGCCCAGATGATTCTAAACGGGCAGATCACGGCACCCGGGGTCCTGTCCCCGACGCGGGATGTGCCTCCCATGGATTTGATGCGTGAGCTCAAGGCCCGCGGGATGAAATTCGAGCGCCGGCTCGAGGAAAACGAGGACCTTTAAACCAATGGACATGGAAGCTGAACAGTCGGACGACCTCGAGAAGCTCATCCAGCAACGTGTCGGCGGCCGGGTCCGCGAATTGCGGCAGGCGGCCGGGATTACGGCCGTGGTGCTGGCACGCCGGGCCGGCCTTTCCCAGGGGCAGCTTTCCAAGATCGAAAACGGCAAGGCCACATTGTCAGTCAAGACCCTGGCACGCCTGTGCCGGATTTTCGACCGCCCGGTGGGCTATCTCTTTCAGAGCTTCGATGCGATGCCCAGGGTGCTGGGAACCCTGGCTACGGTCAAGGGTCCGGAAAACCTTGGCATTCAGCGGTTTGCCGAGGAAGTCCACAAACTGACCGGCCAAAACCTGCGGCTGATTCCGCTGCGGCCTTCCCAGATCGGCTCCGCCGTCGCCCAGGTCGACCAGCTCAAAGACGGCCTCATCGATCTGTTTGTCGAAGAGCCTTTCTATTACGGCAAATTCGTCGATGGCTTCAAAATTTTTTCCCTGCCGTATGCCTTCAACTCCGAAAGCCACCGGAGAATGTTTCTCGAAAGCCGGTTTTTCCAAAGGCAACTGCACGAACCGTTACGCCGCGAGGGGATACGCCTGATAAATCGAAAGTGGAACTGGCTGCGGGGTCTCGAGTGGGTGCTGGCTGCCACCCGGCCAGTGGTCGTCCCCGAAGACCTGCGCGGTCTCAAGGTGAGGGTGGTTGAAAGTCGGTTGATGCAGCGATTCTGGCAGGCGCTGGGTGCCCGCCCGGTGGCGGTTCCCTGGGCGGAGGTCGGATCGGCCCTGCGGTCCGGTGACATCGATGTGCTGCCCACCCACAAAGCCCACCTCCATCCTCTGGGATTTTGTCGTTACACCCGCTATGTGTCGCTGCTTGGGGATCTGTCACCGGTGCTGAGCGTGGCCGTCAACGAATCCAAGTTCCAGATTCTGGCACCCGAAATCCAGGATGCCCTGTTGGCGGCCTGTGACCGGGCCGGTGATTTTTTCAGCAGCCACGTGCGGCAATCCGAGATTGAAAACGAGCAGTTGAATATCCGGCGGTTCAAGGCGGCTTATCTCAAGATTTCGCTTGACCCCTGGTACGAGGCCGTCGCGCGGGCGCGTCGCGATCTGCTGGCCGAAGGATTGCTGGATTCGGAAACGGCCGCGGCGGTTGACGCCGCAGCCGGCCGTCTCGAGGGAGGTATCCGAACATCATGACCGAATGGACAACCCGAATCCTGTCCGAGTATGTCTGCGACATGGCGCAAACCAAACCGGACACCCGGCTTGCCGGGGCGGTCGCAAATGTCCTGGTGGACCTGATCGGCTGTGCCGCGGGTGGGTTCGGGTCGGAGGCCGCCCGGGCGATGCGGCAGACGGTGGTCCAGCTTTATGCCGGTGGTCCGGCCGCCATCTGGTTCGCATCAAACCGTCTTCGCGCCGAAGGCGCCGCCATGGCCAACAGCACCGCCGCCAGCGCCCTGGACCTGGACGACGGCCACCGGCGTGCCGGCGGCCATCCCGGCGCTGCAATCATACCCACCGTTCTGGCTGTGGGACCGGCAGGGGGCGCTGACGGTCAAAACCTGATTGCCGCGATCGCCGCCGGCTACGAGGTGGGGGTGCGGGTTTCGGCCGCACGCGATTTCCAACGGCTGGACACCATGTCCACCGGGCGGTGGTGCGCCTACGGAACCGTCGCCGCAGCCGGGCTGCTGGCAGGGGATGATCCCGCCGTCATGGCCCAGGCTTTCGCGATTGCGGGCGTTCTGTCGCCGGGGCTTTCAGCGGCCGGATACAGCACGGTGATGGGCAACCAGGCCAAGGAAGGAATCCCCTGGGCGGTTATGACCGGTTTGACGGCCCTGGAACTGGCACGGCGGGGATTCACCGGACCGCTGGACATCCTGGACCACCCGGATTACTTCGATGCGGCCGGAATCATCGACGGGCTTGGCACCGGCAACGTGCTGAATTCGGTCTACTTCAAACCCTATGCCTGCTGCCGCTGGATCCACTCGGCCCTCGATGGGCTCATCAGCCTCTCAAATGATCACAAGCTGACGGCAGAGGACATCCGCGCCGTGGACGTGTTCACCTTCGAGCGTACGTTGCGGCTCAACAACTATGCCGATCCCGACTCCCTCGAGGGGGCGCAGTACAGCCTGCCGTTTTGCCTCGCAGTGGCCATGATCGGCGGTGCACAGGCCCTGATGCCGCTTTCCCCGGAATGGCTGCACCGGCCGGATGTTGTGGACCTGGGCCGCCGGGTAAAGCTGCATGTCGATCCCGAACTGGAGGCTCGATTCCCCGCGCAAACCGGCGCCCGGGTTTGCCTGCGGACCGCCGGCGGGATGCTGGAGCGAACCGTCAGGCATCCGCTCGGGGATCCCGCCAATCCCATGGATAAAGTCCGCCTGACGGCCAAGTTCGAAAAGCTGTCGGCCGGCGTCATCTCACCGGAAAACCGGGCCGAATTGCTCGCGCTCATCGATCAGCTGGCCGACCTCTCCGACACCGCTCAAATCGTTGAATTCCTCAGATGATTATATGCGAGGGTTGAGACCCCCATCCGCATTATGGGCTCTTAAATCCGAAATTCGAAATCCGAAGCACGAAACAATTGTAAAAAAAGCGAACCGCAGAATGTCGAATGTCGAATATCGAATGTCGAAGGGTGGAAACGCTTCGCTTAATCTTTTTTTTAAAACAGTCAGAATTCCTTAATTCGTCCATCGTCCATCGTCCATCGTCCTCCCAGTTGTTCATTCGATGTTCGATGTTGGACGTTCGATGTTCGACGTTCAGCAGTTTTGGCTCCTATCAGACCTTCTGCTTTTAGCCGGACGCTGCGCTTATGCGACACCACCACCTCAAGTCGTGGTTTCATGTCAGAATGACCCGCCCTGGAGAAATCGTCATATATTCTGCCAAAACAGCTTCTTTGAGCATTCGGCATCGGCCGAGGGGCTCGAGAAGTCCTCAAGTTATCGGTGATAATTCCGATATTGTATTTTACCCAAAAATATCAAAAAATTGAGGCTTCATTTCAATAGCGGCAATATATTCCTCAGGTAAATGAATCTTTCCACGCTCAGGGATTAAGCCTCTCAATGAGTTTCGGATGGACTATCGAATTTTTTATTGCTTTCCATTTTTTCTGTCAGCCACCTTGATTTTTATCACGGCCCTTTATACCTTTTGGCGGGCCAAAGCCAGAGGCGGCCGGTATCTGGCCTGGCTGTGCGTGGCCTCCACCGCCTGGACGGTCAGTGAGGGAATGCTCTATCTCGGGTTCAGTATCGAGACAAACCTGCTCATAACCAAATTTCAGTATTTCGGGATCGTATCAGCGCCGCCATTGGCGCTTTTATTCGCTCTATCCGTTTTTGGTTATGAATCCCGGCTTAACCGAAAAACGTATTCAATGTTTTTTGTTCCGGCAGCTTCCATTATTCTCGTTGTCTGGTTCAATCCCCTGCACAAGCTCTTTTACTCCGGATATTACGCCATCCAATCCGGGCCAGTTCCGATGCTCGGATTGAAACATGGCCCTTTATGGTGGGCCACGATTTCATATCACTACCTTCTCCTTGGCGTTTTAAGCTTCATCCTGCTGCGCGCGATCGTCACGGCTTCAGGCTATCATCGTGCTCAAGCAGGAATTTTGCTGGCTGCAGTGGCATTTGTCTGGCTCGTCAACGCTGTGTATGTTACCGGAAACAGCCCCGTGACGAATATGGATATCAGTCCGATAGCTTTTGTCTGGGTCGCCGGTGCAATGGCCTGGGGGTTTTTCCGTTATGGACTGCTCGATATCCTGCCGGTGGCCAAAGCGGAAATATCTCGCGGGTTGGACGATATCATTCTGGTGATAGACGGCAAAAACCGTAT
>NZ_JBUOIV010000116.1:0-6349 GCF_055467485.1 Desulfosarcina sp.
CAAGGTGCTGATTAATGAATTGAAACGATTATAAAGAATACCGTTCGGTGCGGACGGTCTTCTGCCACAGGCCTTAAATGAATAGTCTGACAACGAAGTTGATGAAAACCACCGCCGCCAGACCGATGAGGGAATATTTGATTCTGGTTTTGTGATCCGCCAGACTGCCGTCCCGCGGATCATCGTCTGAAAAAAGGAAAGGTATGAATTTCAGCGGCTTTACAGGATAAAAAAAGAAGTCCTTCTGCGGTATTCCAAAGGGCCTCTCATAACAGAGCTCTTGCCATACAACGGTATGATATTTTTTCAAATATTCAAAAAAATCAATGATGAGATAAATCGTCAGGAACCCGCAGCCGCCGATCAGCAACAACAAGACAAAAGAAATGAAATGCTCCATAGCACCAAAGCCTCCCGATCAGCGACCACCGGCAGAGCTGGGGGTATGAGGATAGCCCCTGGAAGGTGTCGCAACCAGTCACTACCATTGGTCGCTGATGTATTTAATCTATATCGGCTGCAATTTACCGATACCAGAAGATCGTCTGTCCCGCGGTATTATCAGACCATCTTTCGGAAGTGCACGCTTCCGATCCTCATGCTTGTCTAGCTCTTTTCCAGATCCTTCATTGCCAAGGGCTCCAGAAGGAATTAACCCGCCGGACCGACCGGTGTGCTCTCTGTATTCTCTGACGATTTCGCAAAGTATAAAAGCCAGAAAGCTTTTTAGCTCCAGGCATAAGCCAACGGCGCCGTCTCGGTTGAAGGCACCGATATTTGGCAATGCCGTATCGGTGGAACCTTTTCAGGCCTCATTCCGCCCGCGCTGGGTGGATTATGAATGGTGAGGCGAATTTTCGGCCGGTTAATTTATCGGCAGCTCAACTGAAAGCTTTAGCAAAAATAGCGTCGAGAGGCGAATTTTCGGACTAACGCAGGCGAAAAATCGAGCGGAGGTCTGCGGGAACGTCCCCGCAGACCTATTTCTCCAGGGCTGTGAAACCGGAGCGAGCCACCTCGATTATTTTGTCGCTGCCGAGCGCCATCAGAAAATCATCGATTATTTTCGATGTTCCGGCCAGCTGGACAATAAACACTTCGTGGTTCTGATGGTCGAGCATCTCGATCCGGTATTGATTCAGCAACTGCTCCATGCGCTCGGCGTCCGATTCGAATTTTATGATGGCCACCTCGCGCCAGAAGCTCTGGTCGATATCCAGCTCCTTGGCCGAGATGACTTCGGTCACTTTTTCAATCTGGCGCACGACCTGGGCCATCTTGTCGTCGCTGTCTTCATAAAGGGTCAGGGTCATGCGGCTGATGCTGGGCTCAGGGGTGGTGCAGACCGTGATGGTTTCGACATTGTACATTTTGCGGCGAACCAGCATCGAGATCTTGTTGAGAACCCCGGGACGATTCTGCATAAAAGCCAGGATGGCCCGCCGCTTCATCTGATTTTTAGTTGTCATGGATTCCTTCCGTAATCTTCAATCTTCAATTCCCGTCCCTTTTCATCGAGACGATCATATCGGCGATACCGCCGCCGGCGGGCACCATGGGCAGCACGATCTCACTGGGGTCGCACAAAAATTCCACCATGTAAGGGCCCTTGGACCCCGCTGCGGTCTCCAGGGCGGCGGTGATTTGCTCCGGCTTGGTCACGCATTGATAAGGAATTTTGTAGGCACCGGCAATCGCGCCGAAATCAGGGTTTTTCATGGGTGTTCCGGCAAAGCGGCCGTCGTAGAACATGGTTTGCCACTGTCGGACCATCCCCAGATACCCGTTGTTGAAGAGCAGGATCTTGATGTCGATCTGGTGCTCCATAATCGCACCCAGTTCCTGAATGTTCATCTGGAAACCGCCGTCGCCGCTGATGGACCACACCCGCTCAGCAGGCCGGGCCAGTTTCACGCCGACGGCCATCGGCAGGGCGCAGCCCATGGTGCCGGCACCGCCGGAATTAAACCAGCTGTTGGTGGTCTGAAAATTGTAAAACCGGGCCAGTATCATCTGGTGCTGTCCGACGTCGGAAACAATCAAATCCCGGCCGCCGGTCAGCTCGGAAAGCCGGCTGACGATGGTCTTCATCAGCAGCTGTCCTTCCTTGCCGATCCCTTTCTCGATATCCCTGCTTATTTCATCCGCGATTTCGGCACGATAATCGGCAATTTTTTCAAACCACAGCCTTCTGGGTTTGGCGATCAGCTCCGGATCCTTGGCCAGCAGGGCCAACGCCTGATTGACATCGGCGTTGACGGCAACCGATGTTTTGACATTTTTATCGATTTCCGAGGGATCGATTTCAACGTGGATGACGTCCGCATCGACGCCGAACGTCGCCAGGTTGCCCGTCACCCGGTCGTCGAACCTCATGCCAAAAGCGATAATCAGGTCGCAGTTCAGCAGGGCCCGGTTCGCTTCGACGGTGCCGTGCATCCCCACCATGCCGACGCTCAGGGGATGGTCAACCGGCAGGGCGGAGAGACCATGCAGGGTAAAGGCGATGGGTATGTGGGCTTTTTCCGCAAACTTGGCCAGGTTGGGCCCCGCATTGCTGTTGATGACCCCATGGCCGCACAGAATGATCGGCCGCTCGCTGCGGTTGATCAGTCCCACTGCTTTGCGCAGAAGTTCACGGTTCGGCACCGGTGAGTAGAAAAATCCCGGCAGGTTCGGCTCGTAGCCCCGGGGCTCGAATTTGTAGTCGGGGCCGGTATCGTCATTCTGGATGTCTTTGGGGATGTCGACGACCACCGGGCCGCCGCGGCCGGTGCCGGCAACATACATGGCCTCATGAATGGTCTCCTCGACGGCGTTGACGGAAAGCGGCATGTAGGTTTGCTTGGTCAGCGGCATCATCACGCCCACCACATCGCTTTCCTGGAAGGCATCCGTGGCGATAACGCCCGACGGGACCTGGCCGGTGATGGCCAGCACCGGAACCGAATCCATCATGGCGTCGGCAATGCCGGTGACGAGGTTCATGGCTCCGGGGCCCGATGTCGCCATGCAGACGCCGATCTGGGGATCGGCAGTGGTAATCGAGGCCCGCGAGATCCCCTGGGCCATGAAGACCGCGCCCTGTTCGTGGCGCGACATGATAAAGGTGAATACCTTCTGCTTTTCCATTTCATCGAAAATCGGCATGATGGCCCCTCCGGTATAGCCGAAAATATATTTAACGCCTTTATCCAGCAGCGCTTTCAAGGCCAATTCTTTACCTTTCATTTTTTACTTCTTCCTTTCTTTTGAAGACCTCGGCTTGGATGCAAATACGGAACGGTTTCAGCGGGGTTGATGCATACAGGGTAATATAACCCCTTTTTTTCTACTTTCTACCCCAAATTATCTTAGCGGCACATATTTTTGGCAGCCGCTGCACCGGCGACTTGACGCGGACTGTTCTTTTTGCCATATTACGGGGCAACTGAAATTATTGAAACAATCATCATCGCCCCAAGGGGCGGTAAAGTAAACACCGGTCCGCCGCGGGAGGCTCAAATCGCCCGGCGGACCATACCATCCCGCCTGCGCGGTTACCCGCCCTGCAGCCAGCGGGAAGATTGAAGGGCAGCAATCATGGGAAAAACACTGTTTGAAAAAATCTGGCAATCTCACGTGGTGCGCAAAATGCCCGACGGATCGGCGCTGCTGTACATCGACCGCCACCTGGTGCATGAAGTCACCAGTCCCCAGGCCTTTGAGGGCATGCGGCTTGCCGGGCGAAAAATCCGCCGCCCTGAGTTGACGTTTTCCACCATGGATCACAATGTCTCCACCACCGAAGATCGAATGGAGATCAAGGATCCCATATCGAAGGCCCAGGTGGAGGCCCTGCGCAAAAACTGCAAAGAGTTTGATGTCAACCTCTACGACCTGGGCCACGATCACCAGGGCATCGTGCACATCATCGGACCGGAAATGGGGATGACTCTGCCGGGTTTGACCATCGTCTGCGGCGACTCCCACACGTCGACCCACGGGGCTTTCGGCGCGTTGGCATTCGGCATCGGCACTTCCGAGGTCGAGCACGTGCTGGTCACCCAAACCCTGGTGCAGCGCAAACCGCAGACTTACCGGGTGGAGTTCAGCGGGCGGCTGGCGCCGCATATTTTCTCCAAAGACATGGTGCTCAAAATGATCGGCACCATGGGCACCGCCGGCGGTGCCGGACATGTGCTGGAATACTGCGGCGAGGCTGTGCGCAGTCTTTCCATGGAGGCCCGTATGACGATCTGCAACATGAGCATCGAGGCCGGTGCGCGGGCCGGAATGATCGCTCCGGATGAAACGACGTTTCAATACATCACCGCAAAGCAGCGACCCTTCGCACCCAAGGGACGGGACCTGGAGCGGGCCCTGGCCTTCTGGCAAAGCCTGCCCAGCGATGAGGACGCCGAGTTCAACCGCTCGCTGGTGATCGATGCCGGCAGCATCAAGCCCCAGGTTACCTGGGGAACCAACCCCGGCATGGTGATCGATATCGATCAACCGGTTCCTGGTCCGGACTCAGCCGGCGGCTACAGCCGTTCAGACGTGGAAAATGCGCTGGAATACATGGGGCTGACCCCCGGCACCCGGCTGACCGACGTTCCCCTGGATGTCGTTTTCATCGGCAGCTGCACCAACTCGCGGATTGAAGACCTGCGTCTGGCGGCCGATATTTTTAAAGGGCGCAAAAAAGCCGATCACGTACAAGTCCTGGTGGTGCCCGGTTCGCAGCAGGTCCGCCTGCAGGCCGAGGCCGAAGGATTGCACGACGTCTTCAAGGCCGCCGGCGCCGAATGGCGCTATGCCGGGTGCAGCATGTGCCTGGGAATGAACCCCGATCAGCTGCGTCCCCAGCAGCGTTGTGCATCAACCTCCAATCGTAATTTTGAGGGCCGGCAGGGAAGAGGCGGCCGAACGCATTTGGTCAGCCCGGAGATGGCCGCCGCCGCTGCGGTCGCAGGCAAATTCGTCGATATTCGCACGTGGAGGTAACCCGATGAAAGCATTTAAAAAGCACACCGGCATGTTAGCCACCCTGAACCGGTCCAATGTGGATACGGATGCCATCATACCCAAGCAGTTTTTGAAATCAATCAGCCGCACGGGATACGGCCCGAGCGCTTTTTTCGACTGGCGCTATCTGGCGGACGGCAGCCCCAACCCGGACTTCGAACTCAACCATCCCCGTTTCAAAGGCCGCTCCATCCTGGTGGCCCGCAACAACTTCGGCTGCGGTTCCAGCCGGGAGCATGCCGTCTGGGCCCTTGTCCAGGACGGTTACGAGGTGATTATCGCGCCCTGGAAAGAAATCAACGGCGAACGGGTCAACGCCTTTGCGGATATTTTCAGGACCAACGCCACCAAAAACGGTCTGCTGGTCGTCGAACTTTCCGAAGACGAGGTGAATTCCATCTTCGAGCAGGTCGAAACCAGCCAGGGGCTGCAGGCTACGGTCGACCTGGTAGAACAGCGGGTTGAGCTGCATGCTGCCGAAAAGCGCGTCTTTAAGTTCACCATTGAACCCGGCGACAAGGATCAGCTGCTCGGCGGTTTGGATGATATAGACCTGACGCTCAAGTTTGAAGCCGATATCACGCAATTTGAGAAAACCCACGATCCGTATATTGGATAAAGAATCCGAGCCAAGCGGGCCTGCCTTTGGTTTACCCCCTGTATGAACTCGGGAATTAAACCAAAGATCTGAGAAGTCAATATTGGGTTAATCCATGAATCCGGCGAGCCATTTCCTGATAAGCTGGACGGTCGCCAACACGGCCGAACTTCCGCGCCGGGACAGGGCTCTCGTAACGCTGGCCGGGGTCGCTCCGGATTTAGACGGGCTGGGGATCGTGGCCGAGGTGTTGACCGAACATACGACAACCCCGCTGATCTGGTACAGCAAGTATCACCATGTGCTGGGACACAATCTGGCCATGGGCGTGATCCTGGCGGCGGCCACCTATTTGCTGAGCATAAAGCGCCGGTTGTCGGCGCTGCTAGTCCTCCTGGTATTTCACCTCCACCTGCTCGGCGATATCGTGGGTTCAAAGGGTCCGGACGGCTATCAGTGGCCGATCCCTTATCTTTTCCCATTCTCGGCCGATTGGAATCTGACCTGGCAGGGACAGTGGGAACTGAACGCCTGGCCCAATATTCTGTTGACCCTGCTGCTTTGCGCCATCACCCTGTATCTGGCCTGGCAGCGCGGATGTTCGCCGCTGGAGATGATATCGCTTAAAGCCGATGCGGCCCTGGTCGGCGCCCTGCGCAAAAGATTCGGAGACCCGTCCAGCGGGAAAAGACCCCAGTTGAGTTAGACCCGGTCGAGCGCTGACCGTCAATGGTTATTGGTTTA
>NZ_JBUOIV010000117.1:0-6337 GCF_055467485.1 Desulfosarcina sp.
CAAAGCGCTGGTCGATCTATACCAGCAGGACGGCTCGCTGCTGGAGCGTCGCGGCATCGCCGCTCCCGGCCGCGAGCCGGTCGACCTGCCCCGAAACTAGTATGGTATTCCCGTGACTTGTCCCGGGCAGCACCGGCCAACGGCTGCCCTGTTCGGTCAATCGAGTCAGTTGAGTCAGTTGGGTCAGTTAGGTCGGTTGCGTCAGACGGGTTTGTTGAAAATTTTTTAAATTTAATTTTGGAGGCCCCTCCCAGGCACGCGGGAGGGGCCTCCAAAATTAGAACATCGAGTTGGGCAGGAACAGCGCAATCTGCGGAAAAGCGACCAGAAGCGCCAGGCACAGCAGCATGGCCAGCCAGAAGGGCCAGATGCCTTTGAAAATGGTGTTCAGGGGAACATCCGGTGCAACCCCTTTGACGACGAACACGTTAACCCCCACCGGCGGGCTGATCAGCCCCATTTCCAGAACGATCACCACGATGACGCCGAACCAGATCGGACTGTAGCCCAGTTCGAGTATCACCGGGAACACGACCGGCAAGGTCAGAACCAGCATGGCAATGCCTTCCAGAAATGTCCCCAGAATCACGTAGGTGGCCAGGACCACGACCAGGATGCCCACGGGTCCCATGTCCAGGTGTGTCAGCCAGATCACCAGGGTTCCGGGTATTCGGGACAGGGCCATAAATGGGATGAAGACGTGGGCGCCGATCAGGATCATGAACGTCAGGGCCGTGGTGCGCAGGGTGTGCAGCACCACCACTTTGACGCTCTCCCGGTTGAGCGAGCGGCGCAGCGCCGCCACCACCAGGGTCAGAAACGCCCCCACGCCGGAGGCTTCTACCGGCGTCATGATGCCGCCGTAAATACCGCCGATGGTAACCCCTACGATGCCGATGATCGTTGCGGCCCGGCGCAGGGTCGTCAACTTTTCCACCAGATCCGCCTTGGGACCGGCCGGCCCCAATTCCGGCTTTATACGGGTGAGGATCGCAATGGTCAGCAGGAACAGCCCGGTGAGCAGGATACCCGGCAGCACACCGGCGATAAAGAGTTTGCCGATGGATTGCTCGGTCAGAATCGCATAAATTACAAAGCCGGACGAGGGCGGAATCAGATAGCCCAGGGTGCCGCCGGCGGCCACGCAGCCGGTGGCCAGGCCGTCGTGGTAGTTGAACCGCCGCATCTCGGGCAACGCCACGCGGCCCATGGTCACCGCCGAGGCAAAAGAGGAGCCGCTCAGGGCGGCAAAGCCGGCGCAGGCGGTGATGGTGGCCGCTGCCAGGCCGCCCCGCCGGTGCCCCACCCAGGCGTAGGCCGCATCGTAGAGATCCCGACTCATGCCCGACAAGCCGGCCAGGTTGCCCATGAACACGAACAGCGGCACGACGCTCAGTTCCAGGAATGAGGCGATTTCGAAGGTTTCCGCGCTCAGGGTGGCGTAGGCCGCCGGCAGGCCGTTGATGGCGGCGATGCCGCCGAACCCGCTGATCAGCATCGCCATGGCCACTGGCATGCGCAGGATCAGCAGCGCGAAAAACACCGCCAGGCCGATGAAACCGATGGCTGCCGGGTGCATGGGCGCGCCTTAAAGGGCGGGGGGGGTCCGGTCCCCCGGCCGTCCCCGCAGAAACAGGGGGATTTCCACCACCAGCACCAGGGCATAGAGCAGCATGCCGGCGGACAGGATGAAATAAAACGGTTTGAAGGGGATCTGCATCGCCAGGGAGGCTTCACCGAAACGGCCCGCGTTGAGGCCGCTGATCCACAGCCGCCAGGAAAGCACCACCAGCATGCCAAGGGCCGCCAGGCGCACGAACACTTCGGTCCAGCGGGTGATACGGGGCCCCATCAAAGAACTGAACACTTCGATGGCCACCTGACCGCCGGTGCGGGCGCTGTAGGCCACCGACAGGGCAACAGCGATCAGCAGCATGAGCTTGGCCGCATCCCGGGCCCCGAACAGGGGCGCATTGAACAAATAGCGCAGCACCACGTCGGTGACGGTCAGCCCCGTCAGGGCAAAGAGCATCGCCCCTCCGCCCCACAGCGCTGTAAAGCGCACCAGGTGTTCGACGCCGGCCAGGGCGCGGTCAGGCAGTGCCTCGGCCGGTTTAGTCCTTGATGGCGTTGAAGATTTCTCTGGCATGGACACCCTGTTTTTCGAGCTGATCCAGGTCCTGGTCGATGGCCGGTTGAGCAGCCTTGCGGAATTCCTGCCGCTGGGCGGCGGTCAGCTTGATGTAGGTCACTTCCGGGTCGGCCTGGGCTTTTTGCAGGCCGTCCACATCCAGGCTGGCCCACGTCGCGGCGGCGCGCAGGCTGAATTGACGGCCGGTCAGCTGGTCCAGGGCCGCCTGCTGAGCGGGGCTCAGGGCTTTCCAGCTCTCTTTGTTCATGGCCAGAAACGCCATGGAGGAGGTGCCGGGGATGTTGTCCACAACATATTTGCCCGCTTCGGCCAGATTCCAGGATTCATACAGGGCGCTGGGTTGAACCAGCACCGCATCCACGATGCCCGTGTTGAGGGCGTTATAGGCTTCGGTCACCGGCATGGCCACCGGCACCCCGCCCCAGGAAAGAATCAGGGGGGAGATCAGCGGTGAACCGATGCGGACCTTCATGCCCTTGAGGTCGGCCACGGTGTGTACCGGGGCGCTGCGGGTGATCAGGCACGGGGGTGACATGACCCAGATCCCCAGGACCTTGATCTCGGCATACTCTTCCTGCAGGTAGGCGTCGTAGATGTCCCACAGCTTGCGGGTGCCTTCCTCGGCCGTGATGGCCACCCCGGGCTGGGTGAGCAGCAGCGAGCGCGGAAATATGCCCGCCGTGTAGCTTTGAATGCAGAAGGTGATGTCGGCCACCCCCTCGACGGCGCGCTTGTATTGTTGGGCCGGCCCCTTGCCCAGCGCGCCCGACGAGTAAATGGTGATGGTGAGCTCTCCGCCGGTGGCTTCGGCCAGCGCCGCCGCCAGCGGCGTGAACACCTCCCGGTGCAGGATGTGCTCCTCGGGCATGAAATGGGCCAGTTTGAGTTCCTTGGCCGCCGCCGCGCCGCTTACAAAAAAAATTGAGGGCAGAATCAATATTCCAATAACCCATCTCGTCATTGAGTTCACAGCTGTTTTCTCCATGGCATTTATCGGTTGCGGGAATCCGGCGCCTGTGAAAAAATCGGCAAACGGGCATTGCCAAAGCGCTCGAGCGCAGCTCGCTCCAAAAATCGCCAAAGATTATAACGGCTTACAATTTGGTGTCAATAGCAATCTTGGTTATAAAGCGCCCTTGTCTGGAGGACGCGGTTTTGATAAATTTCATTTAAATTTCGGAGAAATTTAAATGATGGATGAAATCGCCGACGGATTTTACCGGCTGGGAAATGTACCGCTTCCGGTGTTTCTGGTGGCGGGTCAGCGCCGGACGGTTCTCATCGATGCCGGGCCGGCCTTCATGGGACCGGCCTACCTGGCGGACATCCGCCGCCGGCCGGCCGGCATCCGGGAACCGGATGCGCTGCTGCTCACCCACCTGCACTTCGACCACGTGGGCGGAGCCCCCTTTCTGCTCCGGCATTTACCGACCATGCAGGTGGCCGCCGGCGCCGTTCTGGTGGAGCACCTGGCGCGGCCCGGGGTTATGGAAACCCTGACCCGCCTCAACCGCGACCTGGCGGCGGACACGCCGGCGGAAGCCGGGTTAACTGCGGCGGACTTCGACTACGGCAGCCTGAAAGTGGACCGCGTCCTGGAAGACGGTGAAATCATCGACCTGGGCGGCGGGGTGGCGGTGGAGGCGCTGGCCACGCCGGGCCATACGCGTGACAGCTTCAGCTTTTTCCTGCCCCACGTTGAAGCGGTGGTGGCCGGCGAAGCCCTGGGGATCATTCCCGGGGACGACTTCTGGGTGGCGCCGGAATTTCTGTCGAGCTACGATGACTATCTGCGATCCATCGACCGCATCCGCCGCAAGAACCCCCGGATCATCGCCACCGCCCACCACCGGTTGCTCACCGGAGCGGATGCGATCCGGTTTTTCGAAGTGGCCCTGGCCGACTGCCGCGCCTACCGACAAATGATCGAACAGCACCTGCGGGAAGAAGACATGGACCGGGACCGGGTGGTGGCACGCATCGCGGCCGCGGAGTACCGCACCCGCCGCCAGGGCAAGCAGCCCGAGGCGGCCTTCCGGCTCAACCTGGCGGCCCAGGTCAGGTTGATTGCGGCCGAGATGGAACGAGCGGGGAAACGTTAAAGGTTTCTGGGTCATAAGTGAAGGAGCTCGACGATCGGCTATGGGCATTGGGTGAAAAGCCAAAATCGACGCTCTGGTTTGCCCATATTAAATGCTTCGCGCCGTTCAACGGAGTTGTGTAACGCAATGATAATCAACAGTTTTGGACGATCAAAGTAAGTGAATATAAATAGCAGCGGCATGAAACCACAGGTTACTCCAGCTTTGTTAGCGATAACCCAAAACCGATCATTCATTTGCCACGTTGTGTAGCGGCTGGAAAATAAGTTATCGAAATATTTTTCCCAATTTAGTCACGTTTTGCTGCATGACTGAAAGAAAATCTCCTTTCCGGGGCGCATTCCCGCAAGGATTAAATACGGTACTTTCAATGCCTAAGGCCTTCAACACATCAATTGCGGGCTTGTTTGGTACGCCCTCCCAGACCATCCATTCAGCCGGATGCGTTTCCAAAACTTTCTTCAACTCAGCGACCTGATCGGGGCTTGGATCTTGATCCGGTTCCCAATGAACCGACCTGCCATTCAAACGGTATGCATGCTCGAAATATTCATAAACCGGATGAGAAAAAATGATCGGTAGATCGTTGTCCGATGAGACAGTTGACCGTATGCGGTCGTCGAGCCCCAGCAGATCTTTCTCCAGTGAGCGAAAATTGGTTCTGAAAAGATCTTCTTGCTGGGGACGTTTGCGCGCCAGGGCATCGGCAACCGCCTCCGCCTGCTTGGCCGCCAGGGAGAGATCCAGCCAGGTGGTGAATGCCAGTCCTTCGTGGGCATGTTCCCCTTCGGCACCGTGGCTGTGGGTCAAAATTTCCGTACCGGTGATGAACCGATCTTTGAATCCTTGGGAGGTATCCACAATTTTAGCACGCGGCAGGCTGACCTTGCTCACCCATTTGGCGTAGCCGGCGCCGTTGAGCAGGATCAGATCGGCGTTCTGGTAGGCAGCAATATCCGCAATCGTCGGCGTCCAATAGACCGGATCCTCTCCCGCCGGCACCGGCAGGGTCACCCTGACATGGGGACCGCCGATGCGCTCGGCGAAGTATTTCAGCGGGTAGTTGACCACGTAAACATTTAATGGACTGTCGGCGGCATTGACGCTGATGCCAATAAACAGGATACCTATCAAAAGAGCGACACATCTGAATCGACATGCCTGAAGTAACATGAGAGCCTCCTCGTGTTTGTTTTTTGATGCTGGATCCTGGTACCATTGAATGAAACGGGCGAAGCGACTTTGCATCTCAACGCCAAAAGGACCTTAGCCGATAAGCAGCATCCTCACCATATCGTTGGAGACCCGGTTTACAACCAGCAGCAGGGCACCGCACAGAAAACCACTGGCGGCCACGATGATCATGATTTCAGCGGCCAACAGTTTGGCGATGGTCAGCCGGCTGCAGCCGATTTTGAAAATGGTTTGAATTTCGCGTTGGCGCAACCGCAGGGACAGAGCAAACACAAGAACAATAGCCATGACGGTTGCCAGGGCCACCACCGACACCACGGCGTCGAGCACGTTCTTGATACGAAAAATGTTCTGCAGCAGACCGTCGACCACCTCCATGGGCTTCAGGATCTGCTGGGTCTCCCCCTTGTTCAGATACCGCCCTTGAAGAATCGTCCCGGATTTTTCGTCATTAGGTACGGCAATCACCGCGGTGATGGGATAGACCGCTGTATTGCCATGGAAGTGGAAGCTGTCGATATTCTGCTCGTTGATCTCCGTGTAGTGATACAGCTTGGCCGTGGCAGCGACATTGGTTTGCGACCGTTTCAACACCAGGGTCGGGTCGTTGAGCCGGGTGACATCCTGGTGGCCGTGGCCCAGTCCCTGGATCACCCAGGCTGTTTTTAGGTCGACGAAAACGGCCAGATCGTCTGGCGTATGGGTCTTTTCGAGAACGCCCACCACCTTCATCTTGAGCGGGTAAACCCCGGCCAGATCGAAGAGGCTTTCCGGAGAGGAGACCAGACCGTCGCCCGGTTGAAGCTTTAGTTCCAGGGCGGCTCTGGCCCCGACCACACAATCGCCCAGAATGGCCAGGTGCCTGCCTGCCGCAATGTTCAGTCGCCTG
>NZ_JBUOIV010000118.1:0-6136 GCF_055467485.1 Desulfosarcina sp.
TACGCCATATAAAATCATCACCGCGCCGATGATCACGAAGGCGTTTCCCACCACCCGCCGGGCCAGTTCGATACCGATCAGCACGCCGACCACCGCAACGGTCTTGTCCATCGCGTTTTCCGCGCCTGTCCGGTAGTTGATCGCTTCGAAGTTGAGGATCCAGTAGCCGATGCAGATGATGGAGAGCAGGATCAGTATGTAATCCACCACCCGCATCACCTTTGATTTGGATTGGTACAGCAGAAACACCAGTACATAGGTGATGATGACGTAAATGCCCCGGTGGTACTGGGTGGATGCCGGCTGGACCACGGCAGCATAAGAGTAAAACAACACCAGCAGTACCGAAAGGACATCGAAAACAATCTGTTCGTATCGCTTCAATTGATCATACACGGCGGCCCCTGCCTTGTTGATAGGAGTTTATTCTGCAAGCATTTGAAAAGGGGCCGCGGCTTAAACCGTCGGCCCCATATTGGCTGGGTTTATTTCAATATGCCTTTTTCTTTCCAGAACTTCTCGGCACCCGGATGCAGCGGGGTGACGATACCGGTGATGCCTGATTCGATGCTCATGGCTTTGGCGGTCTTCTTCACGTTGACCATGTGGGCCAGTCCTTCAGGGGTATAGATCTTGGAAAGCAGCGTGTAGACTACGTCCGCGGGAACGTCTTTGTTGGCCACCCACAGGGCGGAGTCCTGAAAGGAGGGAACGTCAGCGTCCACACCCTTGTATGTGCCGGCAGGAATTTTCAATTTGGCAAAGTAAGGATATTTGGCATAAAACCCGCTGGCTTCGGCTTCGGCATTCAGGTCGATCATTTCGATGTCGTTCTGCTGGGCGGCCATGACCACCGCCCCGCTGGGAAAAGCGGTGAACAGCCAGAAGGCGTCCAGTTGATTGTTGCCGAAAGCGGCGGCGGCATCATTGTAGCCCATGGCGTTTCGTTCGATCTTGTCCCAGATGCCCATGTGGGTGAAAAACAGTTCGCAGTTGGCAAAGGCACCGGAACCGGCGTTGCCTACACCCACTTTTTTGCCCTCGAGGTCTTTCACTGTTTTTATCCCGCCTCCTTTTTTCACGACCAGCTGAGCGGGTGCACCATAAAAGTATGAAACCGCCATCACTTTTTCATACTTCGCCGGATCGTTTTTCATCCGACCGTTAAGGCCCAGGTAAACATGTCCGGAATAAACCACGCCAAAGGCATAGGCTCCTGAATCGACTTTTCGCATGTTCTCCACGCTGCCGCCCGAGGCACCGGCCAACACCCTGAACTCCTTGATGTCTTTTACCGGCGGATAGGTGGAGATGCCACCGGCCATGAACTGGAAGGTTCCACCAGCGGGACCGCCACCGAACTTGTAAATGGTTTTGGCATTGGCATCGGCCGAAAAGCTCATCGTCATCATCAGAACTGCGCAAACACCAATTGCAACGGTAAAAAGTTTGTTCCTCATTCGTTCCTCCTGCTGGTTGAGTGGGGTTATCCGCGGCGGCCAGAAGCGTTTGCGCCACAGAGCGTCACAAATCTTTTCGCATGGCTTGCAGGCTAACAAGGCAGATGGATACGGTCAATTGGGAGATTTCTGATAATCGTGTAATACTTTTTCTTACAAAAACGTCCCAGGAAAGATCACGGGCCGCCATGGTCACCGTCATCGCTGCACCCGTGGCTTAACGGTTGCATATCGGTGGGCGCTGCTGCTAAGTACCGGAATCGGCGCGCCCCACAGTGAGCAGGAAGAACGATTCCGGTCGGCTCGCTGTCGCGGGATCCGGTCACCCCAGTTTTGAAAGAAAAGGCGTCATGCGCGTTGACAAGGCCCGGTCGTTCAACCATCCCATGTTGGGAACCACTTTCGGGGCCATGATGATCAGTTTCTCCGCGGTTTGGGTAAAACTGGCCCAGGTCACGCCTACGGCTTCCGCTTTCTATCGGGTTTTTTTTGGCGGCATTTTCTTGATGGCCATCCTGATGGCCCGCCGAGAAAAGCTCTGGCAGGGATGGCCTTGCATGCGGCTGTCGCTGCTCGCCGCCGTATTCTTTGCCCTGGACCTGTATACCTGGCACCGCAGCATTGCCCATGTGGGACCTGGACTGGCCACCATTTTGGGAAACTTCGAGGTGTTTCTGGTACCGGCGGTTGGCGCCTTGCTGTTCAGGGAACGGCTGAGCCTGCGGTTTATCCTGTCCGTTCCCCTGGCGGTAGCGGGGTTGTTCATGATCGTGGGCATTCGCTGGGAGCAACTGAGCCCTGACTATCGTGCAGGCATTTATTATGGCCTATCCACGGCCCTCTTTTACACCGGGTTCTTGATCGTCCTGCGCAAACTTCAATCCCATGCATCCAAACCGTCGGCGGCCCTCAGCCTGATGGTGGTCTCCTTTTCGACGGCCATCTACCTTGCCCTGGAAATGATCCGGACCGGTGACACGTTTGCCATCCCCGACCTTCAAAGCGGTCTTTCGCTGGTGGCTCTCGGCCTGATGTGCCAGGCTGTGGGGTGGCTCTTGATCACCCACTCCTTGCCCCGGATTCCCGCCGCCGTCGCCGGGTTGATCCTGTTGCTTCAGCCGTCACTTTCTTTTGTCTGGGATGTCATTTTCTTTAACCGGCCCACCTCGACCACGGCGTGGGCCGGCGTTGTCATTGCCCTTTCAGCCATCTACCTGGGCGCCACCAGCGGCCGGAAGGTATCCTCAACGTCAGCCTAATCCGCCAGCACTTCCGCGAGAAAAGCCGCCAGGGCCGTCCACGAACGTTCATCATGCCGGCGGCTGTACCGGTTCCACGGGTCGTTGCCGCCATCCATCCACCGGTTGCAGAACCCGTGCCCGGCGTCGACATAAGTAACCACCCGGCTGTCGGCGTGCACAGCCGCCATCTCCTGGCAGTAATCCGCCAGCGACGACATGGGAACCACCGGGTCGTGGATACCGTGAAACACCAGCAGTTTTGCCTGGAGGACTCCGGGCAGTGCCGGTAAGGGCGTATCCAGATAACCGTAGAGACTGACCGCCCCCTTCAGCGCTGCACCGGACCGGGCCAGTTCCAGCGCCGCGCATCCACCCAGAGAGTAGCCCACCGCGGCGATCTTATCCGCTTCAACCCGGGATAGGCCCCTCATGCAGTCCAGCGCCGCCCGGGCCCGTCGCCGCAGCGCCTGCCGGTCGTCCCGCAGCGGCCGCGAACAGTCCAGCGCCGATTGGTCGTCGGCGGGCCTGACACCCCGGCCATACAGGTCCGCGGCCATGACCACATAACCCAGGGTGGCAAGCTTCTCCAGGTGCCTGTCCAGATAAACGCCCAGGCCCATGTACTCGTGGAACACCACCACGCCCGGAGCCGGGTTGCGGCAGCGGTTGGTATAAACCAGCCAGCCCTCCAGAACATGGGTTTCATCGCGGTATTCAATCGTCTCTTTGATCGGCATGCACACCTCCCGCCATTCGATCGGTCAACATGGTCTATCCCGTCCACGTGGACCCAAAGCAATCGTTTACTTTCAATTCGGATATGCGCTAAAATGAATGAATCGAGATTGGCAGGAACCCCGGCAGTCCGACCATTCCCGACGGCTTTCCCCAGGGAGGCTTAAACCATCATGGCCAGTTCCAATCAAGGAGGATACCCATCGAAACCGCTGCTGAACAATCATCTGCAATCGTACGGGAGATCGTCGACCTGACCAAGGATCTGATCCGCTTTAAATCCACCGACACCCGACCGGAAGAAATCCATAAGTGCGCCCGTTTCATTGAAACGTGGTTCAAGGGCCACGACATTGCCTGCACCGTCGTCAAGAACGGCGGCGTTCCGTCGATTCGTGCGCTTCCGGCGAACCGGCAGACCCCGCTCTTACTGATGTCTCATATCGATGTGGTCAACGCAACCGATTCGCTTTTCGAACCCGTTGAAAAGGACGGCAGGCTTTACGGCCGCGGGGCCATCGATGACAAATACGCTGCGGCACTGTCCATGGTGCTGCTGAAAAACCGAATCCAATCCGATCGGCGCAAGGGGTTGGCTGACGGCGTTCAGCCCCTTGGCGTGCTGATCACCGGTGACGAAGAGATCGGCGGATACAATGGTGCCCGCAGCGCCCTTGGCGGAATCGACTGCAGTTTCTGCATCGCCCTGGACGGTGGGCGCGTGGATAAAATCGTGGTCAAGGAAAAGGGAATCTTGCGTCTCAAGGTGGTTGCCAGGGGCAAGACGGCCCACGGGGCGAGGCCCTGGCAGGGGGAAAACGCCATCGAACGGCTGATGGCGGATTGCCTTGTGATCAAGGGTTTCTTCGAAGGGCTTACGGGACCGGAACACTGGCATCGCACCATGAATCTGTCCGTGATCCGCGCCGGCGACTCGGTCAATCAGGTACCGGACAAGGCTGAAGCGACATTCGATATCCGTTATACGGAACATGACGATGTGGACGACCTTGTCCGACGAATCCAGGCGGCCGTCTCCGGCGAGGTGATCACCGAGGAGCGCGAACCCCTGTTTATCAGTCCCGGATCCCCCTACCGGGAGCGGCTGCTGGCCCTGGCCGCGGGCACTCGCACCGGCATTGCCCACGGTGCCAGCGACGCCCGATTCTTGTCCCAGTTCGGCATTCCGGGCATCGTGTGGGGCGCCGACGGCAACAGCAGCCAGCATTCCATGGAGGAGCATGTGGAGATCCAGAGCCTTTCTCGGCTCTACGACCTTCTGGACCGCTTTGTAAGCGATATCCGGGAAAATCCCATATGAGGCGTCCCCCTGAGCGCCAGGCGCTTGACGGGGCCACGGAACGGTGGCCATCATTGCTGCGGTGATCCGGGGTTACCAACCGGGGAGGCGCCGTTGAGCAGCCCCATCAGTTTCATTAGGGTCAGGACGACGGCCATGATCCCGGCAAAAACCAAAATGGCAGCCCACAGCGGCCACCCCCACCACAGGGGACCGTTGACCAGAACCGTGCACCCCCCGACTACCGGTAGGGAAAACACGTTCATCACCGCAAGCTCATAGGCGACCGGGGTTTTGAAGTCCGGATCGACGATGCGCAGCAGCAGCAGTCCACAGGACACCGTGCCGGTGACGACGCCGTATATGGCGGCGGTGCGCTCCAGGCTGTATGCGGAGAGGCGCCGGCCAAAATAAACCACCAGAGCCGTGGTCATGACGCCGTTGACCAGGGCGATGAGGCTGATGGGCAGCAGATAGTCCCAGACGATTTTCAATTCAATGGCTGCCACCGTGGCCACAATTAAAAAATCGACCGACAAGCCGGTAATCCGACGCTGAACACCGGCATCGGCCAGGCCTTGTATGTTGAGCCGCTGCATGGCCCACTTGACCGCCAAGGCAACGCCCAGGCCGAAAAAAAAGAAGAACCCCCATAGCATCCCTGCCGCGTCCGCAGGCAAAAAACCGCCGAGTAGATAGATGATCCCGTAGGTGATGCCATACACCCCACCCACCAGGGCCGATTGAAAAGCCAGTGTTTCCGCATTCCCAGAATGAATGGTCAGCCGGCCGGCTGATTCTGCGGGTTCCTGGCGGTTCAGGATACCGGTAAGAAAATCTCTGGGAAGCTGCCGTGGACCGAAGGTGGCCCGTCCGCTACGGATGCCCCGGTTCACCATAGGAACGCCCACGAAAAAGGCGAAAAAATACCCCACCGCCGCAAAGGTCAATCCAATCGTGGCGGCATCGGCAAAGCCGACGCCCTCCCATACCTTGCCGATGGAAAGGGCCTGCCCCGGCCCCTCGTTGAATCCCAAAGGCACCAGGAATCCGAAGGTGGGAAAAAGCTGAACGCCGAACCATCCCAACAGAATCACCAGCGATCCGCCCAGTATCGCCTGCATGGGAAAGGTCAGTCCCTGCATCAGCGCCATCCAGGCCGGCCCCTTGACCATCTGTTGCTTGACTTGATGCTCACTGCCGGTGTCGTCCCGGGTCAATCCTACCGAAATAAAAGAGATATTGAAAAAATGATAGGCAAACGTTTCGATGGTGGCGGTTTCAAGGCCCAGCACCCCCGTATGCATGAGCACCAGCCCCAATATGCCCCCAATGAGGCAGCTGGGCACCAAAAAGCGCTGAAAGAACCCCATGCGGGCCCGCAGGCCGACGCCCACCAG
>NZ_JBUOIV010000119.1:0-6074 GCF_055467485.1 Desulfosarcina sp.
TCTCAGCTCTCAGCTCTCAGCTCTCAGCTCTCAGCTCTCAGCTCTCAGCTCTCAGCTCTCAGCTCTCAGCTCTCAGCAGTCCGGTCTGAATTTTACGCGTGAGTAGACATCGTCATCCATGCCGGCGCACTCACCGGCCTTGAGCCGATGGTAGCCCACTGCGGCTACCATGGCGGCATTGTCCCCGCACAGGTCAGGGGATGGGATGTGAACGGCGATGCCGGCCTCGGCGGCATCGCGGGTGACGACCGTCCGCAAGCCCCGGTTGGCGGCCACACCGCCGACCACGGCCAGGTGGCGGCAGCCTTTTTCTCTTGCCGCGTGGATGACCTTATACGCCAGCACTTCAACCACCGCGGCCTGGAAGCCGGCGGCAATGTGGGCCTGGTCCTCCTGGCAGGTATCCGGGTGGGTCTGGATGTAACGGCTGACCGCCGATTTGATCCCGCTGAAGGAGAAATCGAACTGGTCCTTGTCGAGAAACGGCCGCGTGAAGACAACCTTCTCCGGGTCGCCCTGGGCCGCCAGCCGATCGATCACCATGCCGCCGGGATAGCCCAATCCCAGCATTTTGGCCACTTTGTCATAGGCTTCGCCGGCCGCGTCATCGCGGGTTTGCCCCAGGATGTGGAATTCCCGGTGGGAGGTGACATGGTAGATGCTGGTGTGACCCCCGGAAACCAGCAGCGCCACGAAGGGGAAGGGGGGCGGGTCCGGTTCCAGGAACACCGAATTGATATGCCCATCCAGGTGATCCACACCGATCCACGGGATTTTATGTCCGTAGGCAAAGCCTTTCGCAAAGGAGAAGCCAACCAGCAGCGATCCGATCAGGCCGGGTCCCTGGGTCACGGCCACGCCGTCGATCTGGTCTGCCGTGATGCCGGCCCTGGCGATGGCGCCTTCGACAACGGGTACGATGGCTTCGATATGCTTGCGGGAGGCCAGTTCCGGCACCACGCCGCCGTATGGGTGGTGGACGGCCACCTGCGAGGCCACCACCGACGAACGGACGTCATGGCCGTCAATTACCACCGCGGCGGCCGTCTCGTCGCATGAGGATTCTATACCGAGTACAATCATGGTGACACGTTCCAGTCGATTCACCGTAAGGATGAATTTCGATTCCCCGTTCGCTCGCTATCGCGGTTCAATAAAAAACCGGAACCGCCACCACCTGCTTCGGCCGTTCCGGTTGAAGCTGTTCTCTTCTTCGTCGATCAATTATCGTTGTTGTCCCTTGTGCTTCTCAGGCCCCGGACCGGGGCGCCGACCGCCGGGCGCTCAGGTACGGCAGACCGGCTGCTTTTTCTGACCCTCGGCGATCCATTGAAACAGCCGGGTCAATGGTGAGGCAATTTTTTTAACCCAATTTCCCAATTGCTGATTTCCTTAAAACACGCCAAATCGCGATATCGGCCAGAATCAGACCTCCGAGCTCAGTCCTCCGACCGCCGTTTTCATACCAACTGCACCCGGCTCCGGGCATTCTTGCGGGTCTTGGTCACTTCGCCGATCGCCCACGCTCTTTCACCGCTGCCGGTCAGGCGGTTGAGCACCTCCTGGACGCTCTCTTCGGGAACCACGGCCACCAGCCCGATTCCATTGTTGAAGGTGCGCATCATTTCCTTATCATCCACATTCCCGGCTTCCTGCAAAAACGGAAAAATGGGCGGGATGTCCCAGGATCCTTTTTTGACGGCGATGCCGCAGGCCTGGGGGATGACCCGGATGATGTTGTCCATGATGCCGCCGCCGGTAATGTGCGCCAATCCCTGGATGGGCAGGTCCCTGACCAGGGACTGGATGGTTTCCGAGTAGATCCGCGTCGGGGTGATCAATTCTTCTCCAAGGGGTTTGCCCAGTTCGGGAACGTGGCTGTCCACCGTCAGCCCCAGCACCTCGAAGCAGATCTTGCGCACCAGGGAATAGCCGTTGCTGTGCAGTCCGCTCGAGGCGATCCCGATGAGTTGGTGGCCGGGCCGGATCTCAGAGCCGTCGACGATTTTGCTGTTGTCAACGATACCGACGGCGAAACCGGCCAGGTCGTATTCGTTCTCCCGGTAAAAACCGGGCATCTCGGCGGTCTCTCCACCGATGAGGGCGCAATCGGCCTGGATGCATCCGTCGCCGACACCCTTGACGATGTCGGTGACCGTACCGGTCTTCAGTTTTCCCGTGGCCAGGTAGTCCAGGAAAAACAGGGGCCTGGCGCCCTGCACGGCGATGTCGTTGACGCACATGGCCACCAGGTCGATGCCCACCGTGTCGTGGCGGTCCATGAGGAAGGCGATCTTCAGCTTGGTGCCCACCCCGTCAGTCGAACTGACCAGTACCGGGTTTTTCATGTTGGCGGTATTCAGAGAAAAGAGGCCGCCGAATCCGCCGATTTCACCCATGACGCCGGTTCGTCGGGTTTTTTTGGCAATTTTCTTTATGGTCTCGACAAGGTTGTCTGCCTTTTCGATGTCGACGCCGGCATCGGCGTAGGTCAGTTTTTTCTTCATTTCCACACTCCTGGCGTGTATTCGGCTGGTTTGAAAATTCGCGTAAAACTAATCTGATGCCGCTGAAAAGTCAAACTCATTCCGAAGATGCCGGCAGGCTGGCATCCGCGCAAACCCAGCTGACAAAGGTGGGGCCAGCGGGGCGGTGGTGCGGGATGGTCCGCTCCGCCGTCACTTGCTAATCCAGGCAATAATTTTTTGACAATTTCGACCGGCTATTATACTTATTCTAAAAAATCAGGGGTTTTCTGACATACAGCTGAAGAAAAGGAATCAATCATGACCCGATTTGCCAGGCTGGACCGTTTGCCGCCCTATGTGTTCGCCACCGTCAACCAGATTAAGATGGAGGCCCGGCGCGCCGGGGAAGACATCATCGATCTGGGCATGGGCAACCCGGATATCGGTACGCCCCAGCACATTGTCGACAAACTCACCGAGGCGTCCCAGAACCCGCGCAATCATCGCTATTCGGCCTCCATGGGCATCACCAAGCTGCGCATGGCCATCTGCGACTGGTACAAGCGCCGCTACGATGTGGACATCGATCCGGAAAGCGAGGCCATCGTCACGATTGGGGTGAAGGAGGGGATGTCTCACCTGATCCTGGTAACCATCCGGCCCGGAGACGTGGTGTTCGCGCCCAACCCCACCTATCCCATCCATCCCTACTCGTCCATCATCTCCGGCGGCGACGTGCGGGGGATACCGGCGGGGCCCGACGAGGATTTTTTCGAGAACCTGATCCAGGCTACCAAGCAGACCTGGCCCCGGCCCAAGGTCCTGGTGCTCAGCTACCCCCATAACCCCACCACCGAGGTGGTTGAGCTGGATTTTTTTCAGCGGGTGGTGGATTTCGCCAAGGCACACAACATCATGGTGATTCATGATTTTGCCTACGCCGACCTGACCTACGACGGGTACCAGGCCCCCAGTTTCCTGCAGGCCAAAGGCGCCAAGGAGGTGGGGGTGGAATTTTTTTCCATGTCCAAAAGCTACTCCATGGCCGGGTGGCGGGTGGGATTCTGCGTGGGCAACCCCGAAACCATCTTCGCCTTGAAACGAATCAAGAGTTACCTGGATTACGGTATTTTTCAGCCTATCCAGATCGCCTCCATCATTGCCTTGAACGGCCCCCAGGATTGCGTGGCCGAGATCCGCGACACCTATCAATCCCGGCGCGACGCCCTGATATCGGGCCTTTCCCGGGTCGGTTGGGAGATCGAAAGTCCCAAAGGAACCATGTTCGTATGGGCCAGGATTCCCGAGCAGTACCGCCAGATGGGGTCCGTGGAGTTTTCCAAATTTCTGATCCGCGAGGCCCAGGTGGCTGTATCGCCGGGCCTTGGCTTCGGTGAATACGGTGACGATTTCGTGCGTTTTGCCCTGATCGAAAACAACATGCGCATCAGCCAGGCGGTCAGGGGTATCCGTAAAGTCATGGCGGGCTGAGCCTGGCTGCCTTCAGTGGGTCCATTTGAACTGAAATTCGAGTTCTTGCGCCTCGCCCTCCCGTTCGTGTTCAATGTTGAAAACGGCCGTTGCCGGCACCCCGATGCGTTCGCCTGCCACTTGGATGACAAACGGCTTGCCTGTCTCCAGGCAATCGGCCAGTCGCCGCAATTTGGCCACCGTTTGCTTTACCGTATAGGTCTTCTCGACGTCCCGGTCTGCTTTTTTCGGCATGGCGCTCTCCTTGGTTGAAGGGTGGAAGGCAGTGAATATGAAGCGGATCATAGCACCGAATCGGCTCGCGGGAAAGAAATCCGTTGACAGGGGAGGAGGGTTCTTTTCGCAGTGCTTTATGGTGGTTTCGCCGAGGATAGTCGGAAACCGTTGCAGTTCAGGAATGAAGAAATTCTCAATACATCTCAGGTCACGACATTTCTGTGATAGATTCTTTTTCCTAATGAAATCTGCAATTAACTGGAAGTTCAGCCGCAACAAGATGTAGTGATGCTTAGGATTGTATTACAAACCTAATACTTTGCGGCATACTGGCAAGCTAAACCAAATTCCGGTGGGGTCAGTTTTTGTGGGATAGCCAGAGCGTACATTGCTTTTGAAAGGCTATTCTGGCAGCAACTATTCATCGCGGTTAACACCTTATCCTTTGATTAAATGAGAACAGGTCCTAAAAAGATGACCGTCTTTTCATAAAACGGCAGAAATGGTATCTATTTACCAGTCTCAGGGTTCATCGTCTTTTTCAAATTTGGATACCCTCATCAATATTCGAATTTCAACTCAATGGAATAGTCAATCATGGGAAAGCCAACTGAAGAATCCGATTTCAAAAGTCTTCAATATAAGATTGCTGAACTGAATCAAGAGATCTCACGCCTAAGCGAAAAAAACAAAGTCCTTTCAGCAGAAAAGAAGATGCTGGATCAAATTCTGGATAAGCTACCGGGCACATTCTATATTTGGGATGAACGGCCTCAATTAATTCGATGGAACCGCAGACACGAAGAAATCACCGAGTATTCTGGTGATGAATACCCTGACATGCTTCCTACCGATTTTTTCGGCAAGGAGGAACATCGAACAATAGAGGCTGCTGCAGAGAAAGCCTTTAACAAAGGAGAGGTAACGGTAGAAGCCACACTATTAACCAAGAGTGGAAAAAAAATTCCCCACGTTTATACTGCTGTGCGAACAACAATCGATCAGAAACCGGTCCTTATGGGGTTTGGTATCGACATCAGCGAACGCAAAAGTGCTGAACGGCGGTTGCAGAAAGCCTATTCAGAAATCAAAGCACTCAAGAACCAGCTCGAGGCCGATTTTACCTATTTGCATGAAGAGATCAATCAGGCTCATGACTATAGTCAAATCATCGGTGACAGCGAAGTAATGCAATATGTTTTATTTCGGGTGCAACAGGTCGCTCCAACAGACACCACAATTTTAATTCAAGGTGAAACCGGCACTGGTAAAGAACTCATTGCCCGCGCTATCCACAACGCAAGCCAAAGGCGGGAGCGCCCTCTTATCAAGGTAGATTGCGCATCATTGCCAACCCAACTGATCGAATCGGAACTATTCGGCCATGAAAAGGGGGCTTTCACCCATGCACTCGAAAAGCGCGTTGGGCGATTCGAACTGGCCAATGGGGCGACGCTTTTTCTGGATGAAATTGGGGAACTTCCCTTGGAATTGCAGGCCAAATTGTTGCGAGTGCTTCAAGACGGTGAGTTCGAACGATTGGGTAGTTCCAAGACAATCCATTCGGATGTGCGCGTAATCGCCGCGACCAACCGGGACCTCGAAGCCGAGGTCCGCGCTAAAAAGTTTCGAATGGACTTGTTGTACCGCCTGAATGTGTTTACGATCTCCTTACCTCCGTTAAGAGAAAGAGGAGACGACATCAGGCAGCTGGCCGAACACATGACCCGTAAAATCAGTCGAAAACTCGGCAAACGTATACAATCGATACCTTCGGCCACCATACGTCAACTGCGCGAACATTCCTGGCCTGGCAATGTCCGGGAGTTGGAAAATGTGATCGAGCGGGCCGTCATAAATACTCAAAGCAGCCGTCTGCAACTGGATGCTGCACCACTG
>NZ_JBUOIV010000120.1:0-5909 GCF_055467485.1 Desulfosarcina sp.
AAGAAGTCATATCCAAAGCCGGGGACATCATTGATTCCGCCCGGCAGGAGTTGTACCTGCGCCTGTTTCCCCAGACCTGGCAGCGCTTGCGAAGTCATATCGATTCTGCCGTCCGGCGGGGTGTCGGCGTCCGCTACATATCCATGGGGCCCATGGACATCGTTTATGACATACAGGTTTTTCATCCGGGTCATCACCGGATCAAGAACAAGCTCGGTGGGGAATCCATCGACATTATCGCCGACAAGACCGAAGCCCTCGCCGGCATATTCCAAAAGGGCAAGATCAATCACTCCCCCATCATCTGGTCCCGCAACCACTGGTTCGTGACCGCCAACCGGGACAGCCTGCGCCACGATTTTTACCATTATTTTTTAGACAAGCTCTACGAGCAAGGGCAATCACTTTCAGCCCGCGACAAAAAGATATACGCGTTTATCAAAGCCGACGAATAATGTATCGATACCCTAAAAATCATCAGCGCCCAGAAAAGCAAAAACATAAATCTTAAATTTTCAATCTTTAACATTCATTTCAGGCTTCGCCGGGTTGGGCATCGGCAACTGGATGTCCCATCAAGCAAAATAGGAGATATACGAGCATGTATCAAAGTATGTGGCCGGACGTTCTGCCGAGGGCCGGCAACCGGAGATTGGAAAAGCTGGCGAGCCTGTCGCCCTGGTTCGAGATTTACCGGGTCAGCGAGGGCGTATTCGCGATGCTGGAGCCGGGCCATGCGGAGGAGGCGATCTCCTACCTGATCATTGGCAGCAAGCGTGCGGTCCTGCTCGACACCGGCATGGGCATCGCCGACCTCAAGGCCGAAGTCAACCGGCTGGCGGATCTGCCGGTGGTGGTGGTGGTCACGCATGGCCACTATGACCACATCGGCGACAATCACCGTTTCAGCGAGGTGTGGGCCTTTGGCAGCGACAGCGACGTGGCCCGCATCGAGCAGGGCAAAAGCCGCGAAGAATGCACCGGCTACATGGCGCCCGGCTGCTATCTGGAATTGCCGGCCGGCTTCGACCCGGCAGCCTATGAGATCCGGCCTTCGCGGGTGACCCGCCGGCTGCAACACCTGGAGGTCATCGACCTGGGCAGGCGCACCCTGACGGTGCACCACACCCCCGGCCACACGGCCGACAGCATCTGTCTGATGGACAGCCGCGACAAATTGTTGTTTACCGGCGACACATTTTACCCGGGCATGTTGTTTGCCCACTTTGAAGATTCTGATTTCGCCGTGTATCGCCGATCGATCGACTACCTGGTGGACCTGCTGCCTGGGGTGAACCATCTCTGCCCGTCCCACAACGAGGCTTACGTTGAAAAAACAGCCCTTATCCGGGTGCAGGCGGCTTTTGAACAGATCGTTGCCGATAACGCAGCCTGTGAAATCGAGGGCAAAGTCCGGGTTTACCGGTTCGATGGATTCGGTCTGATGGTGCCGGATTGGAATTGAGGGATCGGGGAATTGGGGGATTCAGGGATTGAGGGATTAAGAAATTGAGGAATTAGATGGACGGACTACCTTCAATTCCCGAATTCCTGAATTCGCATTTCCTCAATTGTATACTGCCAAATTATTGAATCCTGACACTCGAAGCCCGAAAACGGAAACCAATGTTGCATTGAAAGGAGGAAATTTTTCAATGTCTAAAATGAACCCATTTAAAGCCACTTACGGCGGTGACGACTGGTCGCCGCGCACCCGGAGCCTGCAGCAGGAGCTGGGCAGCCTGTGGGGTGCCTGCGGGATCGACAGCGAATGGGCACCTCTCAAAAAGGTATTGCTCCACGCGCCCGGCGAGGAGCTGAAGGCATCCCTGGACGATTACGATGCCGTCCAGATGCTCGCGTCGCTCGATGTTGCCAAGGCCCGGTCCCAGCACGAAGACATGGCGGCGGCATACGAAAAATTGGGCATCGACGTGTTTTACGTGAAGCCGGACGAAACGGCCACCCCCAATCAGATGTTCGTGGCCGATCTGATGGCGGCCACCCCAGAAGGCGTTATCATTGCCCGGCCCGCCTCCACGGTGCGCGCCGGCGAAGAGCGCTGGGTGGCGCGGCGTCTGGCCGACATGGGGGTGCCCATCCTCAAATCGGTGCGCGGCACCGGCACCTTCGAAGGCGCCGACCTCATGTGGCTGCGGCCGGAGGTCGCCATTGTCGGCCGGGGGCTGCGGACCAACGACGAAGGTGCCAACCAGGTGGAATCCATTTTGACGGAAATCGGGGCTGAAGTGGTTGAGGTGGATCTGCCCTACGGGTCGATGCACCTGATGGGCATGCTCCGAATCGCCGACAAGGATCTGGGCCTAGCGTACCCCAACCGGCTGGTTCACAGAGCGGTGGAGGCCGCCAAACACTGCGGCCTTGAGGTGGCCTTCGTACCGCTTACCGAAGAGCTGCGCACCGGATCGGCCTTTAATTTTGTCTGTATCGGGCCGCGTGAAATCCTGATGCCGGCCGGCAATCCCCGGACCCGGTCCTATTACGAGTCGCTGGGCATCCAATGCCACACGGTGGATGTCAGTGAGTTGAGAAAGGCAGCCGGGGCCATCGGCTGTCTGACCGGCATTGTCGAAAGGGAGTTAGTGCGATGAGAAGAAAAGACAAGGAAATCACAGACCCCCAAAAAATAGAGGCGATACTGAAGAAGGCTCAGATTTTTCACCTCGGCCTGCTGGACGGCGATCGCCCCTATATTGTCCCCCTGAACTTCGACTATGCCGCCAACACCGTCTATTTTCACTGTGCCCGGGAGGGCAAAAAAATCGATCTGATCAAAATAAACAACACGGTCTGTTTTCAAACCCAAATCGATGTGTGGGTCTTAAACGCCGATCATGTCCCGGATTGTACGACGTACTATCGAAGCGTGATCGGCTGCGGCAAGGCCTATATCATCGAGAACGCCGCGGAAAAAAAGCAGGCCGCCGACATAATGATGGACCAACACCTGCCGGAAGATGTAAAAGGACGCAAGCATCAATACGGAACCTGTATGAAAGACGTCTGCATGGTGAAAATAGAGATCGAATCCATGACCGGGAAGCAAACCCTGCCTGAGGACTGAAGACAGAGGTCAGAGGTCAGAAAACAGATGACGGAAGGTAGAAAAAAGTAGTTATTTGTTATTCGTTATTGGTTATTGGTTGGAGGCAATCGGGGTTTGGGAGAAGATGACGGAAGGCAGATGGCAGAACAGACCTTTGGTCTCTCACATGAAACTTCCTTAAAATCGAACCCCAGCAGGCTGGATCAAAAAAGTAGTGGCGGGGTTTATCCCCGCCTAAACGGCGGTTCCGCCGTTGTCCAAAATTGAATGTGCCATGTAACTTTTTCAGATGAATTGCGGCCAGGTTCTGGCGGGGATAAACCCCGCCGCTACATTGGCAGCTCTTTAGTCATTTTTTAGACAGGATTAGCTGGATTTACAGGATAATTATTTTTCCTGATAAGGAAACTATCTTGTTGATCCAGCCTGCCGGGCGAAGCATTTGTGCGGAGACTGGTTGATCCTGTCAAAAAAATATAAATAGACCGTTCGACAAATAAGCTCACGACAAACAGAATACCATAATTCGACATTCGTCAATCGACATTCGACATTCGACATTCCTGGGGGTTTCCATGCCAAATATTGCCGACTATATCAGCGAAGACCGTCTCATCCAACTCACCCGGACGTTGGTGGAAATCCCGTCCGTCACCGGAAAGGAGCATGCCCTGGCCGACTGGGTGTTTGACTATATGAATTCCCTGGGCATGGACGCAGTCAAACGCTTGCCGGTGGAGGATGCCGGCGATACGATCGTCTCCTGGTTTGACGGCTCCGGGGAGAGCCCCGGGATGCTGCTGCTGTTTCACCTGGATACCTTCGATGTCTGCGACGGCTGGGACAGCGATCCGTTTAAAACCGTGCGGAACGGCAATCGGCTATACGGCCTGGGAATCCATGACATGAAGGCCGGCGCCGCCTGTATCTTGGGCGTGCTGGAGGCCATCGTTGAGTCCGGGGCCGAGCTGGGCGGGCGGCTTTACATCGTTGCCACCACCGATGAAGAAAACTGGTCGCGCGGCGCCCATGAAGTCATCAAGAGCGGTCTGCTGAGGGATTGCAGCTGCGGATTGAACCCGGAGCCCACGGCGCGCCGGGAGGTTCGCATCGGCCAGCGCGGCCGGCATTTATTTCATCTGACCCTGAAGGGGAAAACCATCCAGGCCTCCTATGACCATGACGAGGGCGTCAATGCGGTGGTGGACGCGGCCAGGCTGGTGACCGCGCTGGATCAGGTCCCGCCCCAGGCCCTGGGTGTCAACGAAGCCTACAACATCACGAGCAACCTGGCGGTCACATCGATTCAGGGCGGGTCCACGATGATCCTGATTCCGGAACGGGCCCACGTTTACCTGGAGCGCCACACCATCCCCGGGCAGACCGCCGAGTCCGAGGCGCAATTGCTGCGCCAGGTGATCGCGCAGTCGCAGATTAAATCCACGGTTCAGATCCAGTGGGACGACCGTCCCACCCCGGCGCCGACCGCCTACCTGGTAGCCGAAGATGCCGCCATCGTCAGGCAGATCGACCGGCAAATCCAGGTTGAATTCAACCGGCCGCCGAACTTTGTAATCGGCAGAAGCGTGAACGACGCCTCCCATTTCACGGTTTACGGCGGGATCCCCATCCTGCTCTACGGACCCCAGGGGGGCAACACCTGCAAGGCCAACGAATACCTGGAAGTGGATTCGCTGGTCCCCACTACGAGGATATATCTGAATACGGTGCTGAGCATGTTAGGTGCTTCGTCTCGAGGTACTGGAGTTGGCGCATTTGAGCCTGGAGAGTTGGAATAATTAAAGTGCTATGACCAGGATTTCAGCTTACATCTAACAAAAGGAGACACACAGATGCCCATGCAGACGAAAAATGAGTTTGACCTGTCCGGAAAAATAGCCGTCGTCACAGGTGCCGGCCGCGGGCTGGGCCATGACATCAGCCTTGCACTGGCCCGCTACGGTGCCCACGTTGTTGCCTGCAGCCGAACCGAATCGGAGCTGAAAGCGGTGGCGAAAAAAATCCAGGCCATGGGAAGGCAGGCGCTACCGGTTTCGATGGATGTATCGGATATCCACAGCATCCGCCCCATGGTGGATCGTGCGGTTGAGGCCTTCGGCCGCATCGACATTCTGGTCAACAATGCGGGGATCAACCGCCCCCAGCGGGCGGAGGATGTGACCGAAGACAACTGGGACCAGGTGATGAACACCAATCTTAAAGGGCTTTTTTTCTGTGCCCAGGCCGTGGGCCGGGTGATGATCTCTCAGAAAATGGGTAAAATCATCAATATTTCATCCGATGCCGGTACGGTCGGAATACCCGGGCGGGCAGCGTATTGTGCCAGCAAAGGCGGGGTCAATCTGGTCACCAAGGTTCTGGCCATCGAATGGGCGCAGCATCATATCAATGTCAATGCCATTGCGCCCGCATTTATCGAAACCCCGCTCACCGAACCCATGCTGAAAGATCCGGCCTTTAATCAATATGTTCTTGAGAATACCCCGCTCGGCCGCGTCGGCAAACCCAAAGATGTGAGTTCTGCTGCGGTTTTTCTGGCATCGAAAGCCTCGGACTACATGACCGGACATATCATGCTGATCGACGGCGGCTGGACAGCCCACTAAGTTTCATCGCCATCGGCAAGGAAAAATTAGGGGCATAAAAATATAACTTTGGGAAGGACATGGGGGTCGCATCTCAAATATTAAGTATTTTCCTTCTGATTCGATCGTCTCGCCCCAAGACAACACCGCCTGCGACGTCATCGGACGGATTCTCAATTTTTTCGTTTTCAACCGACTCGACAAAATCACGGTATCTTTTTTTCGCGGTGTCTCTG
>NZ_JBUOIV010000121.1:0-5597 GCF_055467485.1 Desulfosarcina sp.
GGCATCTTCGCCAAAAAAGGCGGTTTTTACCAGGGGCGAGTGGGCAATGGTATCGGCGATTATTCTGGCCTTCTCATCGGATGGCGCTCCACGGACCGTCAAATGGACCACTTTGGTGACCCCCTCGCCATCCTTGACCATCTGCCGGGCCAGGTCCATGCACAGATCATCCAAGAGCCGCTGGAATCCGACTCGATCGGTGTCCGTTTCGATCCTGGCCCCGGAAGCGCCGTTGGCCATGAGAATCACCGTGTCATTGGTGCTGGTGTCGCCGTCGATCGTGATGCGGTTGAAAGAAGCGTCCACCGCGCGCTTCAGCGCCGGCTGGAGGTCGGAAAGGGCAATCTCGGCGTCCGTGCAGATGAAACAGAGCATGGTGGCCATGTCCGGTCGGATCATGCCGGCGCCCTTGGCCACGGCGGCGATGCGATAGGCGACGCCGTCCACCGAACCTTCGCGCGCCCCGGTCTTGGGCCGGGTGTCGGTGGTCATGATGGCGCCTGCCAGGTCGGGCAGCCCGTTTGGATCCAGTCTGCCGGCCAGTGCGGGCAGGGCTGCTTCGACCTTATGGATGGGAAAAGGGACGCCGATCACACCGGTGGAAGCCACCAGCACCTGATCGTCGGGCAGGCTCAACGCCCGGGCCGCCGCATCAGCCATGGCGCTGGCGGCGGCCATCCCCTGCGGGCCATTGGCACAATTGGCATTGCCCGCATTGACGATCACCGCCCGGGCCATACCGGACTTCACCCGCTCCCGGTCCAGCGTCACGGGGGCCGCCTGGACGCGGTTGTTGGTAAACACCGCCGCCACCCGGGCCGGCCGGTCGGATACCAGCATACCCAGATCGAAGTTGCCGTTTTTCTTGATGCCGGCGGCCATGCCGCAGGCCGTGAACCCTCTGCAGGTCAGTGGAACCATGTCGATGTCCTTTTTAAGTGTTGGCTTTTCATTGCTTAAATATCGGCCGTTGTCAATCGGGTAAAAGCGCTAACAGCCCTTGCAAACCGCAGCCATATGGCATAGAAAGCGCCTGTCTGCACGATTACACCGATGTGCCGTATGCTATTGGAAAAACAAGTTGGCGTACAACCATGGAGCACCTGATGGATAAAAAGCCCACATGTGAGAATTGCCGCACCCCCCTGACGCTGAAACGCACGTGACGGTCGGTCATTCTCCGCTGCACGGGTTGCGGCGCCGAATACCCGCTGGCCAGGTTCATCCATCTCATGGACGACGCCCTGGAGCAGCAACTGGCCGATCTCCGTTGTGACAGGATATAGTCGCCATGATGATCCTCAACAACCTGTTCCCGGTGTTTGCGCTGATCGGTCTGGGCGCCCTGCTCAAACGCCTTACATTGACCAGTGAAACGTTTCTCAGGTCCTCGGACAGGCTGGTGTACTTCATCTTTTTCCCCGCTATGCTTTTCTGGAAGATCGGTTCAGCCCCCTCGGTGGACAACGGCGCCACCGATCTGATTGCCGCCGCCATATGCGCCGTAGCCGTCGTCTACCTCGTCAGCGCCGTCTGCCTGAAGATGTTCAAGGTGTCGGATTTTGCAGCCGGTTCCTACTCACAAAGCTGCTACCGCTTCAACACCTACGTGGGAATGGCCGTCGTATTGAACGCCCTCGGTGAGACGGGCGTATCGCGCTTCGGTATCCTGATCGGGTTCATCATTCCCATCGTCAACGTGCTGGCCGTATCCACCCTGATCTGGTACTCCGGCCAGGCCATCGACACCCGTGAACGGTTGCGCATCACCCTGCGCGCACTGGTTTCCAACCCGCTGATCATCGGCTGCCTCGCCGGCATGGCCTATTCCCGGTTCGTCGGCCAATTTCCGGTATTCCTGGACAACACCTTTCGCCTGGCCGCCATGGTGACGCTGCCCCTGGCCCTGCTCTCCATCGGCGGCACCTTGACCCTGAAGAACCTCAAAAATTACCTGGGACACGCATTTTTAGGCTCCGCGATCAAACTGCTGGTCCTGCCGGTCGTCGGCTGGTTTTTTCTCAAGGCCGTTGATGCGTCACCCTTGTCCTTTCAGGTGGGTATGCTTTTTTTCAGCCTGCCCACCTCCACGGCCATCATCGTGCTCTCTTCCCAGCTCAACAGCGACATTGAATTTGCATCCGCGGCCATCGTCCTGTCCACGCTGTTGTCTTTCTTCTCCATGAGCGCCGTGCTATTGACTTTCTAATTCCCGGGAGCGATGCATGTCGGCAGAAACAACCGAGAAAACATTTAAACTGGTCATCGAATACGACGGAACGAATTATCACGGCTGGCAGCGGCAGAAAAAAGACCGCACGGTTCAGGAAACCATCGAAAAGGCACTGGCAGTCATGACCCGGGAAAAAGTGACCGTCATCGGCTCGGGCCGCACCGATGCCGGCGTCCACGCCTTGGGCCAGGTGGCCGGCTTTAAAACCCGCTCCCGTCTGGATGCCCGGGCGTTTTTAAACGGGCTGAACAGCCTGCTGCCTGGTGACGTGGTCGTCCGCACCTGCGACGCGATGCCCGACACCTTCCACGCCCGCTTCGATGTGACCTCCAAAAGATACCGCTACCATATCCTCAACCGGCCCATCGCCCCGGCCATCGGGCGGCAGTTCGCCTGGCACATCCGCAAACCCTTGGACATGGCGGCGATGTCCGAAGCCGCCATTGTTTTCCTGGGCACGCATGATTTCAAGGCGTTTGAAGGCACGGGCAGCCCCCGGGACCACTCCACCCGAACCGTAACCGATTCGACCCTTAGGTCAACCGGCCACGGCGACCTGACATATGACATCCGGGCCAACGGGTTCCTGCGCTTCATGGTGAGAAATATCGTAGGCACGCTGGTGGAGGTGGGCCTGGGAAAAATCGGCAAGCAGGACGTTGGAGCAATCCTGCAGTCTAAGGACCGTTCACGAGCCGGGGCCACGGCGCCACCTCAAGGCCTGTTCTTGATGGATGTGGCATACGAGTGAAAACGGGTTTACCCGTAATGAGCCCCGGACACCAGCCATAGCGGCGTCAACCCAGATTCCACCATCGCATCAGCCGCATTTTCACGGGTTGACGGAATGTCTGATTCGTTCTTGACACCTATTCTTCAAATGGATTAGTATAATCTCATCCTTCTGAATCCATTACCAATTTATGCCAACTTACTAAAGCGACACCTCTTGGGCCGACTGGCATAGGGACTGAATGTGTTCACCCGCGGCAAGACAAAACGATGCGCAACGCGAAGGCTTGCGGACCGACATCTTCAAGCGCAGGTTGAGAAATACCCCCGACTCATCCAGGCGGGGCAGCGCATCACCTCCGAATTGAATGTTGACGCGCTGTTCGATGTCATATCCGATCAAGCCGGCAAGCTTCTGAATGTCGAACGATGCTCGATATTTTTAGTCGATGAAAATGAACGTAATCTTTTCTCGTTCGCCGCCTCCGGCATGGAGTCCGATCAAATTCGATTTTCTACCGACCAGGGTATGGCCGGATGGGTCTTTTGCAACAAAACCCCCCAGGTCGTCAACCGCATCAAATCAATTTTGGATTCTGAACCAGAACGCATCGAAACCATCAGGGTCGATCTCTTCATGAAAGATATCCATGATCAAGCCGCCGATATGATCCGGAATCGACACCTGAAGGTTACACTGGCCGTCGAAGACGAGCTGTACATAAAAATGGACAAAACGATCCTCAAAAAAATCGGTGACGGCCTATTGAAAAATGCCAATGAAAACACCCCCGACGAGGGAACCATCGCATTGCGGGCCGGGGCCACAACGGACGATATTTTCATGGATTTTCGCGATTACGGCATTGGCATTTCATCGGAAAACAAGAAGCATATATTCAAAGGGTTCTTTCACACCCAACCGACCCGGCACTATTCATCCAAAACACCATATGCCTTTAATGCCGGTGGCACGGGAACCGACCTTTTGCGAATGCGGACCTATGCGGAACGGCTTGGGTTCAAAATCAATTTTTCGAGTCAGTGCTGCCGATTCATACCAGGTGATGCCGTTGCCTGCCCGGGCAGCGTATCCTTGTGCACCAATATAACGTCTGAGATGGATTGCATGGCTTCAGGGGGCAGTCTGTTCACGGTCAGGTTCCCCAAATGGGGTGCATGATTAACAATCCATCTTTATGATGAACCGGGAAAGTGAGAATGCATCGATGAAAAAGAGAGCCACGCTGCAGGGGAAAAGGATCCTGGCCGTCGACGATGAATACGACATTCTGGAATCGATCCAGGAAGTATTGGAAGGCTGCGACATCGACACCGCGCAGGATTATCAGACGGCAGTGGAAATGCTCAATGCTAACGTCTACGATCTGGCCGTACTCGACATCATGGGTGTTCGAGGCTACGATCTGCTGAAGATCGCCAAAGCCAAAAAGGTCCGTGCAGTCATGCTCACCAGCCATGCACTCAGCTCCGGCAACTTCGCCAAATCGATGGGCGGCGGTGCCGATGTCTACCTGCCCAAGAACAAGCGTCGAATTGGACGTAGTCCTGGAAGATGTCTTGAACGAGGATCACCAAAAGCCCGGAGTGCTCGGCAAGTGGTTCGATCGAGTCAAGGGTTACTATGAAAAGAAATTCGACCCCGGCTGGCTCGAGGAATACAAAGGCTCCTGGCACTAGCAGGGTCCGGGTGAGACCAGGCGGTTGCACATGGGCGATGGCGATCCTTGTTTTCAAACCGTCGATTCGATGGCAACGGCAATCAGGATGGTGCACGAAATGACCAACAATCGTCTTCGTCAGCTTGCTAAATCCCTGAATCCGGTTGATTGCGTTCAAACGGTACTGCAGCACCGCAGGATCGCCCTTGCCGCCATCGCCGCGCTGACGCTCCTGTTCGCCGCATTCATCCCCCGCCTGGCATTCAAGACGTCCATACACGACCTGATCATCGAGGATCTGCCCGAAAACGCCCAGTATAACGCATTCAAGGCGGTCTTCGGATCGGAAGAGATCATCCGCCTGGTGGTCAAGTGCAGCGATGTGTTCGATCCGCTTAACTTTCAGAAGATTGCCCAGCTGGAAGCAGCCGGAAAAAAGATCGACGGTGTTCAGCGGGTCATCGGACTGCCGGGCATCAAGGAGGCAGTGGACCTGTCCGGCAACTGGCCCATGGAGAAATTCGTGGCCTTCGTCTCCGGGGTTGCGCTTTTCAAACACAATCTGATCGCCGACGACCACAACACCACGTCGATCACCCTGGTGCTCGAAAAAGATGCGGACCAGGAGGAGGTCATCGATGCCGTTGATCGGATGATCCGTGAGGCCGACAAGGATATCCGACTCTATCAGATCGGCATGCCGCTGATTTCCCAGGCACTGGCGCAATTCACGAAAAGGGATTTCCTGCGTCTGCCGCCGATTACCTTCCTGTTGATCGCCCTGGTCCTGTTCCTGCTGTTCAGGAATGCGGCCTTCACGCTGATTCCGCTTTCCTGCGTCAGCCTGTCTCTGGTCTGGACCTTCGGCATCGTATCCATGCTTCATGTGCCGCTGTCGATCCTGACCATGATCGTGCCGGTCTTTTTGATTGCCGTGGGTACGGCCTATT
>NZ_JBUOIV010000122.1:0-5429 GCF_055467485.1 Desulfosarcina sp.
GAGAAACATGGGTTTGCCGCGCAACGACCGGATGTTCGGACGATAGGTGACCGGGTCGTAAAAGGCCGCCACATCCACCCGCTTGGCGCCCCCGGTGACGACATCGATAGCCACCGTGGTGTAGCAGCCCTTTTGCAGGGCCACCATGACGCCGGTCTGTCTCTCAGATAGGGCTTCGATGGCCAGATTGGCGTAGTTGAAGGCCACCATCAGGTCCAGGGCGTCGGGCGCCCCGCTGCGCATCAGGTACAGGAGCGGCTGAAAGATCATGTCCACGCCGGTCAGTTTCTTGAGGGCCTCCGCCGTCACGGCCCCGACACCGCCCAGCTTGCGGTGGCCGAAGGCGTCGGCTTCGCCCGAAAGCACCATCCCACCGCCCTCCATCACCGCCCCTTCGCTGATGGTCATCATGGCATAGCGGCTGGGATTGTTCTGCCTGTCCGCCACCAGGAACGTGCACAAGGTGTCGATGTCGAAGGGCACCTCTGAAATGACGCACCGCTCCACCCCGGCCAGATAGGCCGAGACCAGGGATGTCTCCCCGCAATACCGGCCGAACAGCTCAACCACGGCGATGCGCTCGTGGGACCCGCTGGAGGTGCGCAGGGCATGAATGAAGTTGACGCTGCGGGTGATGGCCGTGGAAAAACCAATGCAGTAGTCCGTTCCCGTGACGTCATTGTCCATGGTTTTGGGGATGGCAATGACCGGAAATCCCTCGCGGTGCAGCCGCAGGGCAAAAGAGAGGGTATCGTCGCCCCCGATGGCCACCAGCACGTCAATGCCCAGATTGGAAAGATTGCCCAGGACGTGATCGGTGAGATCGAGCTTTTCTTTTTCCGAGGAGAACCTGTCTTTGAGAAATCCTGGGGCATCCTTGAGGCTCACCGCACTCGGATTGGTGCGGGAGGTGTGCAGGATGGTACCGCCGGACCGGTCGATGGTCCGCACCCGGGCCGGGTCAAGGGGAAGGATGTTTTGCGGCCGTGAATCGGGGTCGTCCGCAGAAAAGGCCACCAACCCGTCCCATCCCCGGCGGATTCCCAGCACGTGCATGCCGAGCCGATGGGCGCTGACGACCAGCTGCTTGATGCATGGATTGAGTCCCGGCACGTCTCCACCCCCGGTTAAAATGCCGATCGTATTTCCGGAAGAAGTTTCCATCTTCATCCTCCTTTGCATGCGGGTTGGAAATGACATCCTGATTGACCTGTCCGGATCTTCAATCCGGATGCCGGTCCAGGAAAATGGGTTCAAAGCTGCAAATGGAACCGGCGGCGAAAGGCAACGGGCGCAGCAGACAGCCTGCGATGACCAGGCAGGCGATGGCGATCCCGCTAGTTCGCCGTCATTTTATGCGGTCGAAGACAGAACACCACGGGTTCACCCGTGGATGAATGAGCTTTACCTCGTCTCTGCGTTAGCAGAGGTGAGGTCGGCTCCGTAGGAGCCTTAGACCGTCAGCCCCCCGGGTTTACCGGGGGAATCTATCAACCTGTCTATGCGTGGGGTTTGTAAACCATATGAAACGGGTCACCCTTCTAATCCTTGGGCAAAGGGATGATGAAAACAGGCTTTCTGACCCGCCGCAGAACCTTTTTGGCCACACTGCCAAAAAAGGCCTGGCTGACGATGCCCTTTCCGTGGGTTCCCATAACGATCAGATCGCAATGTAGATCATCCGCCTTTTTGAGGATCTCATCAGCCGGATAACCGTGGCAGACCTCTATTGAAACGATTTTATCTGCGCATTCAGGATCGTCAGCCTTTTCTTTATCGAAATACGCCTTCAATTGATTGTTGATTTCTTCATGATAGTTGGCCATCCTTTGGTGCAAATTTTCTTCGTATTGTGTCGCGTCGAAATAGACACCGACCCTGTTTACCGAATTTTCCATCGTCTGGTCGATTACATGCAGTACGTTGATCACCGCATCATGCTTCTTGGCCAGGTTCAGTGCGTAACCGAACGCATAGGTCGAATTTTCGGTTAGATCGGTGGCATAAAGAATCCGCTTAATATCCTGTGTCATCGTATTTCTCCTCTCTGTTACTTTTAACGTTTCCATACGGTTCTGCTCAATTGCATTGAGCAAAGCCCATGCCATGGGTCAAGCCGGTGTCACTTTCAGCTACCGATCCCACAACCGTGTATTGGCGCACCGTGCCAGGCTGCATGCAAAAAATTGGAGGCGATATCAACGCCGCGTCGCCTGTCAGTTTATTTTCCGACGTGTAAAGGGTGACGATGTACGTATGCCGCCACGATCGTTCTGATCGAGGGTCATATTTTGCGAGTTCGCAAAAGACCACGGTCCAAGAAAAGCGCGCAGGGCTTATTTGAGACAGGCACGTGCGTCTATATGGGCTGCCGGCATGGTTTTTGATAGATGCTATTGCCGACATCATCCCAATCTGCGAAGGGCATGTAACTTCATCCAACAATCAGTGCTCCAACAATGCCCGACAGTTCGTTGAAGAAGGGACGGGGCTGGCGCTGGTGGTCGTAAAAGAAGTACTGGATCGCCTGAAGGGCTCCATCTCCGTTCAAAGCAAGGTGGGGGAAGGAACCTGTGTCACCTGTCGCCTGCCGATTTCCGGCAAGCCTTTAGCCATGAGGGATAACTGAAAAGGAGGTGCGCCATGTACAAAAAAATACTCGTACCCCTGGACGGCTCGCTGCGCGCGGAGGCCATTTTACCGCATGTGGAGAGTCTGGCCCTGCGCCTTAACGCCAGCGTGATCCTGATGTATGTCGACGAGACATCCGATCTCGCACTCGAGCGCGACGAGGTGGTCGACGTGAATGCATTCCTGGAAAAGCGGCGGAAACGGATACAGGGCATCCAGGCGTACCTGCAGGCCATCGTCGATAAATGGCAATCCATCGATATCGATGTGCAGATGCGTGTCGGTCGGGGTGCCGTGGTTGCCTGTATTTTAGACAGCGCCAAGCGGGAATCGGCGGACCTGGTCGCCATGGCCAGTCATGGCCAGGGTGGCGTGGAGCGGACCTTTTACGGCAGCGTGGCCGTGGGTGTGCTCAACCGCATCGATCGACCGCTCCTGTTGATCCGCTCGCGGTTTGCCAGATAGGCCGGCAATGCCGCTTCTGTTGGCAAGGGATAACCATCAGCATGCTTTCGGGAAGAACCCATGGGTTGAGTGGGGACCAGAAGAAAAAGCCGGTGTCGCCTGAATTCAGTCCGGGCGACACCGGCCGGCGCTGTCAATCGGCCTTAAGGACGATCGCGCCAATCACTGCGTTCAATGCCCATCAACTGACGCTGGCGCAACGGCCCGGCACCTTATAGTTACTCTTTTATTTCTTCCATGCTCATCACGGTGATGGACTTGGCATCCGCTTCTTCCGAGAGGGTGCCGGTGACCTTTACGGTTTTTCCGACCATGTCTGACAGGTCCTCGCCCTTGACCAGGTAATCCGAGCCGTCATCCGCAGAGACAATGATCATTCCACTGTCGTTCTTCATGATGGTGCCGGTAATGGTCTCCTCCGCCGCCATCGCCCCGGCGGCGGCCACGAGTCCCAATACCAAAGCGATTACCAAGACTTTTTGATAAAAACGGTTTCCGTTCATTTCTTCCCCCTTTTGTTACTGGTTAATAGGTTGCATGAGCGGCATTCATCCTGCCCCCATCTCGACCACGACCCGTGATCATGAGCAACTGCAGTGAAAATGCCTGATCCCGTTGATAGAAGCATCCGCATACGATCTTTGGGGCGGCCAATAAGGCGAAACCGGCCGTCTATTTTTGCGGACCGACAGTTTTCCGGCAAATACCCTGCAATTTGATTGTGGATGTCTGGAAAGCGGCAACGCATCACCGGCGGTGATGCATGATATCAGGTGGAATGACCGTTTTTCATATCGCTTTGGGGGTGGGAAGACAATACGCAATAGTATTCATTTAATCGGCCTCATATGAGTATTAATACCCATTTGGGTCAGCGCGAAAAGGCGCTGTGACGGTTCAGGTCTCCATCGATGTCGGTTTGACAGGCGTTGACAACTGTTTTCATCTCTTCGATATCCCTATGGAAGATGGATGGTCCGGGTCGACCGTGGCGTGTTTTGCCTTGCCTGTTGCGATCTGGGCAAACCTAAACCCCTGATTGGAAATCAGGGTTGCCTAATTGCGATTGGGTTGAATGCCGCAATAATAGGCGGATTCGTTGCGGCGCTGCTGGGCGGGGTCCCCACCCAGATAACCGGTCCCAAGGCGCCGTTGACGCTCATCATGACCACCGTGGTGGCGGGTTTGGCAGCGGAACCCGTTCTGCATGATCTGTCGACGGGCAGGGAATGGGTCGTTTTGGGGCTGGTCTCGCTGTGTGTCGGCCTTGGGGGGATCACCCAGATCCTTTCCGGCTGGCTGGGGATGGGCAACGTCGTCAAATACATCCCCTATCCGGTGGTTTCCGGTTTCATGAACGGTATCGCCATTCTGCTCGTCTGGAACCAGTTGCCGTTCTTTTTGGGCCTTGCGGCCGATGACTCGCTGTTTCATGTGTTTTTCGACTTCTCACCGGTCGATGGGATGACGATGTTCATCGGCGCGTGCACTTTGGTCAGTATCTATGCTTCCAAACATTACTTTAAACACATTCCATCTTTTTTGACCGGCCTGATTGTGGGAACGGCTGTTTGTTTTCTGGTGAGGCTGCCATCCGGCCCGGCCCATCCAATTGCCGCCATCGTGGACCTTCGCGCGGTGTTGCCGTCGCCGATCGCATTTGCCGGTCTGAAACATCTCCCCTTCGATGCTTTCTCGGGTGCCTGGGCCTTGAAAATCGGCATGTACGGAATCGTACTCGGTGTGATCGGGTCGATGGAGTCCCTGATGAGTGCCGTGGCGATCGACAACACCCGCGGGAGCCGCCATGACAGCAAGAGGGAGTTGATCGGCCAAGGCATGGGCAATTTGGTCGCCTCGTTCGTCGGCTCGCTGTCCGCCGCGGGATCGATTCCCCGCTCCATGGCGAATTACAGGGCCGGCGGGAGGCAAAAAAACTCCGGGGCAATCTGCAGCCTGATGATTCTGATCATCTTCCTGACCCTGGCGCCCCAGATCGGAAAAATCCCGCTATCCGTCTTTGCAGCGATCATCATTTACGTCGGAATCAACCTGTTCGATCGGTCGACGCTGCGCCTTATTCAGGCAATGCGAACGCCAGGCAGCATCAGAAGAGATGTGTCAGTCAGCCTCCTGGTCAATGTGGGAGTGGCTGCGATCACCGTCAGCATCAATCTGATCTGGGCGGTGGTCGTCGGCGTCGCCATTTCTACCGCCTATTTTATCTTCAAGACCGGCGTTTCGGTAATCCGGCGCGAGTACACCGCGGAATTGGTTTGCTCCAATCGCGTCAGAGATTGCAGGCAGATCACGATTTTGAATGAGAACGGAGC
>NZ_JBUOIV010000123.1:0-5421 GCF_055467485.1 Desulfosarcina sp.
AATCAAACCTTTCACTAATTTGGTGATTCCGTATCCCTAATATACGATTCAGACGGAAAGTAGATTTTTCAACAAGGCGATCGTGTCGCTCGCGCTTTCTCCGTATAGATCTGCACCGATACGCTTCGCCCAACGGGAGGTGACCACCGCGCCACCCACCATGGTTTTGATGCTCTCGCGCATGCCTGCTTCCTTGAGAACCTTTTCGATAAGTTTCTGCCCTTCCTGGGTGGTGGTCATCAGCGCCGAGGAGCCGATCACATCAGCATTCAATTCTTTGGCCTTTTCCACGAACAATTCAGCGGGAACGTCACGCCCCAGATCATGTACCTCGAAACCGTTGACCCTCAACATCGTGGCAAGAATCCCCTTACCGATGTCATGAATATCGCCTTCGACGGTACCGAGAACAATGGTGGCCAATTTATTCTCCTGTCGTTTTTCCGGCATGGCCGCTTCCAGAACTTTTAACACCCCCAAAATGGCTTCAGAAGCGACGATCAGGCCGGGAAGGAATACCTTGCCGTGCTCGAACCGTTTCCCCATTTCCCGAATACCGGTGGAAAATCCGTTATCGATCAAATCCACCGGATCCATACCGGCATCGAGGGCCTGCCGGGCCAAATCCAACGCAGCGGTTTCATCACCGTCAATAACGGTTTGAGCCGCTTTCTGATACCATTCTGCTTTATCGTCCATGCTATCTGACACGGTTGCTTTCTCCTTTGTGTCCTTGATGGCGACGTAAGACGCTTCATCTAGGGCGCTGTCGTGCTTTTTCAGACGCTCGGCATACCACATGTATAGCCTCATCCCAGAAATAACAATACGCCTTGTATATGCAAATTTTAACTTAGCCATTCAGGCTGATTTTTACGGATTCCTCAGACGCTGCATTGACCTATAATTGGTTACGTGTGCCATTGGGACTTGAAAAGGTTTACCGAGCGAATATCGATATCGAGAATGCGGGCCGCATTGTGCTTGGCCCGAATTCCTTTGGGTCCGCCGGCAATGGACGTCACGGTGCCCAATTCGAGATCCCGTCGGATGTCTCGCATGATATCCTCATCGGTTAAATCAAGGCGTTCGATTTTTAACTTTTCTGCCACATACGTTTTGGCCTCCTCTATTTTTAGCTTTCGTGTCAGTTGCATCCAGGCCACCAGATCTCCGGCGGTGCGGATGCCGCCCATGCAAGCGGCCAGTATGTGGGGGATGTGCATCCCCAGGGGATCGCCGACGCCAATCTACAACCCGTCCGCTTTTCCGATCTGAACCAACGATTTGGAAACCCGGGTAACGGCATCGATGGGGGGTTGTTCCATCATCGGAATGCCGCAGACACCCATGCCCACATTGGCATGAACCGGGATAGTGGCTTCCTTTGTGGTTGCTTTCATGAAAGTGGTGGCTTGCGCCAGATTCCAGGGCAGAGGCTTGGTCGTGGTGGTGTTAACCGCCACACCGTAAATGCTGGCACCGGCATCGGCGACAAGTTTGACCTGATCGTGGGGGTAGAGTCCGGCCAGCTTGACGCCGTCATAATCGACACCGCCATGCATGCCGAGAATGAATTCTCCGGAGCTGCCCATCACCACCGGTAGATCCGGCAGATCGTCTTTTAGCCGGCGGACGGCCTTCAGGGCAGCCAGGTAATCGGCATCCCCGGCGGAGCCGCAGGTGTCAAAATTGATTCCCTCGAGTCCGACTTCCGCGAGTTTGCGTGCGACATACACCAGATCATCTTCAAGCATGGCGGCCGCTTCTTCCTGGGCATCAAGAGCTTCCTGGACTTTTCCCTTGGGGATCAACTCGGTGGCGTTGGGGCAGGGGCCGTCCGGCTGGAAGTAGAGACCCATGTTGGGCTGGGCACCGTACAAAAACGGCGCCGTGGTTTGCATGGAAATATTGTAGTAGTCATTGGCCTCGAAATTGATGATCGGTTTAACCGGCTTGTAGCTGTAGTCGCTGTGGCCCAGCGAGGTGGTGTCCGCCCCGCAGGCCCGCTCGTAGGTGAGCACAGCTTGCATGCGGCTCATGGGAGTTCCCACGCCCCCGCCGTCTTGTCCGGAGTAAAAACTCATGCTGGCCCCATCGTCCGTTACAATCACCTCTTCACCCGGATTGACGCTAACCGCGCGTCCCGGCTCAGCTAGGATGTCAAGAAGCTGCTCCTGTTCATCGAATGTCAATTCAGGAATTTCGCCCCACTTTGAAGCTTCTGCGGTTCCGGCCTGGATGTCTTCCATGACCTCTTGCGGGCTCATCCAGACCCTTTCGCCGTCTCCCATCCGTACAAAAATCTTATTCCCCATGGTTTGCCTCCCTACGGTCGGTCGATTCACCGGCCTTTTTTCCGGCGGTTTTGACCCCCATGTCCTTTTCCGTTTCAACGACAATGGCGCGGATTTTTGCCAGGACATCTTCCGGCAGCGGATCCGGTCGGTGATTTTCCAGTATCCAGCGCACTTTTTCTGTGGCACGATCGTAGGCGCTTTTAGCGCCGTCGGCTTCCCAGTTACTGCGCATTTTGCGATCCATCAAATCCGGACGGGACTGTTTTCGCATGCCGTCATAGGTGTGGTCCTCCAGGAGGTAATCTCCGCCGGGTCCGACCGCCTTAGTCACATCCAGGGCGAGGGTATAGTCACTCACGTCGATTCCCTGAACCGTGAATTTGATCATGCGTGCAAATTCGCAATCCAAAACCAATTGCCCGTAGTCGAAAGTAATTCCGCTTTCGAGCATCCCCAGACCGTAAATCATATTGGCACCTGCCAATGCTGGTATCAGGGCGGTCAGCGTTTTCTCGTGGCCGGTTTGGCAGTCAGCGATTTTGCTGTCGCCCTACCCGCCGGCCACATAGCTGGGCAGTGCGTAGTAGCGGGCCAGCCTGGCCACTGCCCCGCTGATGAGCGCGCACTCGGGGGTTCCCACGGCGGCGGTTGCCATTTTCAAATCCATGGCCGTGGTGGAACTGCCGTAAATCACCGGCGCGCCTCTGCGCGTTGCCTGGGACAGGGTGATGCCGGCCAAAATCTCGGCGTTGTGATTGACCAGGGTGCCGGCTAAGGTCACGGGTGCCGTGCCACCGGCCATAGCCATGGACAGGATGTTGCAGACCACGTTGTTGCGGGCCGATTCCATGATGATATCGCAACATTCTCCAATGAACTTGAATGGGCTGACCGGGCAGGTGGTAAAGGAAACGATAGGTCGTTTTGCCAGTTCCTTAAATCCCCCCACGATGGCCGCAGCCATCTCCAGTATCTTGTTCAGCAGCTTGCCGTTGCCCGGACCAAATGCACAATGCTTGGTCGTGTTGCTCAAAAAGGCCTCGGCATTGTGAAGCGGCACCGATGACGGGTCGACTTCGTGGGCGCCCAGGGCCTTTTCACAAAAGTCGACCTCGTCCAGGTAGTCGATCAACCGAGCCGCCCGCACGAGGTCCTCTTTCATCGGTTTCCTATATTCACCGGTGTAAGGATCGTTGATCATGACACCTTCGCTAAAGTTGGTAAAATGAACCCGGGTGCTTTCAAGCACTAGATCATGCTTGGGATCTCGTCCGGCAAGGATCACCTTGGATGGGGCAGACCGAATGGCGTTTTCCACCACATGGGGGGGAATCTTGACGATTTTGGTCTTCAGATCCACGTCCGCTCCGGCTCCGGACATGAGCTCAAGCGCCCGGTTGTCCTCCATCCAGACCCCGGATTGCGCCAGCAATTCCAAAGTGCCGAGATGAATCACCTCCAGTTCATCGTCCGTGAGGATGTTCAGACTCAGTCCGCTGCTCGGGTTTCGGCCTGCATGTAGATTTCTATGCATAACATATTCCTCGGTATAATAAGGTTAGGTTATCGTTTAGTCTCTATTTTCAAAGCCTATAAAATATTGAAAATCGGTTTAAATGCCGACATGGCCAGTTTGCCTTGCAAGAGGTGGTTTCAATAAAGTTGCCCTGGCAGGGAAAACCAATTATCCACGGGCAAAAATGTTTCGGCGGCATTTGCTCCTCCCATTTTTTCAGATGAGAAGTGAGCACATCGCCATGGAAAAAACAAGGATTTTATCCTGAAATCCATGCATTCATCACATTTCGAAAAACTGGGGGGACGCCATTGCGGCAACTATTCAGCAATACGCACTCTGCATTGCCAATGAAATTGTGGCCCGGGAAGTACTGCCTCCGGTTGATCTGGAAAAGCGCTACGGCCTGGTTCAGGGGCATATCCTGCATGGCGAGCACGCCCTGGATCAGCTGATTTTAAGGCCACCCCGGATTGCGCCCGCTACCACTCACCGATCAAAGGGCTGTATTTATGCGGCCGCGGCAGCCATCCCGGCGGCGGTATCACCTGCGGGCCGGGCGCATTGGCAGCGGCTGATATCGCAGCAGCCTGAGTACATGTTCATGAACCCATCTAAAAAAATGTCTGTTGGCCGCAAAAGCCGGTGACGCGATTGCGCTAAATCACAGTTGAGACGTCAAGAACTGCTCCAATAGCCTGTTGATAGCCTGAATTTATACACTGACTTTCTTTTGAAGCAGCATTGAGAAATCATAGGTTCCAAGACCCCGCTTTTGGGCCAATCTGATATATTCAATATTCTGTGGTTTCTTACCAAACAGCAAAGCCGCTTTGCCATCTGCAGCGACTGGATCATCACTTAAAATAAGCGTATTTTTTTGAGCAACATCAGAAGTGCTTCCACCGAAAGGGCCATTTCTGGTCATGATCCGGGTGGCATCGATCAGTGTTAGGGTGGGCTTGAAAATCTGGGCCAGATCAACGATATTCGGATGGATATCCCTGTGGAGCGAGCCACGCCTTCCGCCAATAGCGCCGAACCAATTCTTCATGCCGAGGGTCAGGGAACTGAGGATGTGATCCTTGGCCACCGGCAAGTTGATGACTTTGTCCGCCTCTACCAGCGGCAGATAAACCGGCCAAGCATCCAGGCGATCTCCTTGCAAATTCATCTCGCGCATTAAAGATGAATCGGGATCGATGAGCTCCGCGCCGGTCGTTTTTGATACATCTGCGGCACCGGACACAGAGAAACAGAATTTCGCATCGTCGATAGTATGATCAGCGATTCTGACCTTTGCGGCTCCCGCTTCTTGACAAAGCTCAATGACCCCTTGCAATCCCTCCGGATTTGTGGTGGCTGCCAGGTGAGGCGGTCTGGCCCAGGAAATATTCGGTTTTATGACCACCATATCTCCCCTGGAAACAAATTTGCTCATTCCATCGACGGCCTGGAAAACCGCTTTTACCAGCTCTTTTACCGTGTAGTTCTCATTCACAGCCACGCCTTCCACAATAAATCCCGCCTTTTTTTTCGCGGCCCAAGCCGAAAGCGGTCTTTGCACCGGTGCTGTTAGAAAACTACCTAAAGCAATTGAACCGC